>JBFENN010000068.1:0-16914 GCA_041551115.1 Anaerolineales bacterium | reverse complement strand
TCTTCCAGCAGCTCTTTGCAGATAGGGATGGTAAGATGCTCATTCATGGGGATTTGCATTTTTGGAATGTGCACATGTACCGTGGTGAACTCTATGTGATCGATTTTGAGGATGTGATGCTCGGATATCCTATACAGGATGTAGCTGTCACCTTGTCTTATAGCCGAGACCGACCGGATTATGATGATCTCCGTACTGCATTTCGAGAAGGATATAGCAGCATAAGGATTTGGCCCGGAAAAGATGAAAGCGAAATCGAATTGTTATCTGCAGCACGGACTGTCATGTTCATTAATTACGTTGCTCGAGTTGACCCTGAACCTCAATCTTTCATCGAAACGCGCGGTGAACGGCTCACGGGCTACCTGCGGAATTTTGGTTGAGGATTCATTTGATGAGAACTCCACCGGGCATAGATAGACTGTGCCATTGTTAATGTTGTTAACAAAGAAGCACTCATAACGTAGCTATATCAATCTGGCTGGGATGGGATGAAGAGGTTTCGATTAGTTGAGAGAATGTACCTTCTCGACAGCATAAAGTTTTAGTGGTATGTTGCTCGATACAGCTTATAGATCCAAAATGAACATTACAACCAAGCGGCGAACTGTTATATCAGGTTACGGATCATATTGATAGGATGAGATCATGTTTGAACTTCCCGAGTACATTAATTTTGCCAAACAGATTAATGAAACCGTGCGAGGATTAACCATTACCAGCGGTGACCTCGGCAACAGCCCGCATAAATTTGTCTGGTATAACCGGGAACCAAGCGAATTCTCCCAGTTGGTGGTGGGCAAAGTCGTGGGTACCGCGCGCGTCAAGGGTAGATGGCTATTTGTGCCATTAGAACCCGGTTATACATTGTTATTAGGCGAATGCGGCGGTAGATTGGTCTATCACCCACCTAAAAGTATGCTTCCGAAGAAATACCATCTCCATTTGGTGTTTGAGAACGCGGGGTTCCTGACGTTGACGACCCAAATGTGGGGTGCCGTGGAGCTATACGCTCAGGGGCAGGAGTATGAGCGTGAGTATGTCAAAGATATGCGCCCCACACCACTCGATCCGGAGTTTTCCTACGATTATTTCAGCTCACTTATTACCGAGTTGTCAAGCGGCAAGAAACGGAGTGTGAAGAGTCTCCTGACACAAGAGCAGCTCGTACCAGGTTTGGGGAATGCGATCGCTCAGGATATCTTGTTTCACACCCGGCTCCATCCAAAGCACAACCTCGCTGATCTCAGCCGAGAACAGACACTCCGTTTGTACAACACGATCCTCAGCACACTAGACATCATCATCAACAAAGGTGGTCGGTATGATGAGTACGATCTCTACAACCAGCCCGGTGGCTATGTGCGTTTGATGGATAGGAATGCGGTTGGAGCTCCTTGCCCTGAATGTGATACGAGCGTGGAGAAGGTCCAGTATTTAGGTGGTACCTGTTATTTCTGTCCCAACTGCCAAGGGATGTGAGGGTATGGATCGCATCGATCACCATTTCGGATAAGTGAGATGATTTCCTACAAACTTTACTTAGAATCAGGACCGCGCCAGCGCAAGACTATGGTGCATGTTTTGGACTTGTTGGGTTGCGTTGCAACTGGCAGTACCACTTCGGAAGCTCTGCTAGCCACTCCAAATGCCATCAAAGCATACCTATCCTTTTTGTACCAGCATGGTGAACTAGTTGAAGTCGATTCCCCTTTCTCATCTCAGGTTGTGGAGCACGTCATGGAAGGTCCCTGGTTGGGCAATGGCAATCCAGCTAGCGGGTTCACACCCGATTTCGATCCTGTCACGCTAAAACAGCGTGATTGCTACCTGCAGCGATTGACATGGCTG
Source organism: Anaerolineales bacterium (assembly GCA_041551115.1). Lineage (GTDB taxonomy): Bacteria > Chloroflexota > Anaerolineae > Anaerolineales > UBA4823 > DAOVXM01. Next base: position 15,063 of record JBFENN010000068.1, on the reverse strand, counting down.
CATGCTGGTATATTGGACTTGATCCATGATTTGTCTACCGCGGTGTTGATCGCCAAACCAGCGGTCAAAGGACGTTCTCTCAATCACATCCTCACCCATCTAGCTGAGGCGGAGTATGCCTACCTGCAGGCAGCTTTACGGAAGACCCCTGGTTTACATGCTGCAATGCAAGCCACTAAGGATGGTCCTGAAGAGGTTGCTGGTACTTTATCTGGTTTCTGGCAGATTGTCACGAATCGTCTGCAGGGGATGACTGTACATGATCTGGAACAGCAGGTCCAACGCGGCCAGGTACTGTGGACCTCACGGCGGATGTTCCGCCGCCTGCTCGAACATTCCTGGGAGCATATGCAGGAGATTGCTCAGCGAGTAAACGGATGAACCATAGTGGATAAAATCTGACGATGACCATCATTACCTTAACTGTTTAACCAGTCATGTCCGTATTTCAGCCAATTGGCAAACCGGGATACTGCGCCAGCTTGGCGAGACAAACCAAGGAATGGTTTTGGTTGATACTGGGCTTGGTCAGGACGATTACATTCAGAGCGACAATATCCTGCGCATGTTCAAAGCGGCACATTACGATGTGAAAATTATCACTGGACACATGCTGTTTGATTATTTCCTAATCCGATACTGCGGAGTCCCGCACTGGTGCCATATCTGAAAGGTTAATTGTCATTATCTTCACATATTGAGAATAAATCGATGAAGAATCTCTCTCTCTGGAAACTTTTAAAGCTGCCCCCGCAGCTGCTTTATGCAGTTGGGCTAGGTCCTGTTTATGGCCGTTTGGTGCTCCTGCTGACTACCACTGGTCGTATTTCAGGTAAGGAGCGCGTGACCCCACTGCAATATGAAGAGATCGATGGGGAAATTTATGTCGGTTCAGCGCGCGGAGTTAGAGCTGATTGGTATCGCAATATTGCAGCCAACCCGCAAGTGACAGTTCGTTATAAAGGTCGCCAGTTTACTGGGCTAGCCGAGCCGACCACTAATCCTGTTCGGATTGCAGATTTCCTTGAGATCCGACTGAAGCGCCACCCTAGAATGATAGGGATGCTATTGCGACGTGAAGGGCTCGCGAAAAATCCAAGTCGAACAGAGTTAGAGGATTTCGCCGCAAATAAAGCCATGGTCATCATCAGACCGTATTCGGCAATCTGATCATATAGGACAAGCAGGGCATCACGAATCAACTACGGTGAAAATCTGATTGATTTCTCTATTATTTAGCTGACTTCACGATTCCTGAAAATTCACTTTGCCCGTAGAAGAAAAGAATCTCGCTTTGTGTGGCGAGATTCATTATAAAAAAATTCGTAATGTTTATCTGCGATTATTCACCAGTTGGAACCCAGATATTCTTAACCTGGGTCGCCTCATGCAGGAATTCGTGCCCAGCACCTTCTTCATCATCCAGCCAGTCACGTGCAATGCCGTAATTGACCCATGTGCGCTTCATGTTGGCGGCCGATTCATACTCGGTATGGTAGCTGCCTTCCATCGTTCCGAAATACCAGACACCGTCGACATCTTCATGTTCAATAAGGGTTTTCATCAGGTGATCACGGTCTCCTGTGACGATATTGACAACCCCACCGGGTACGTCTGATGTGTCCAGAACCTGATAGAGATCTGTCGCGCTGAGCGGGTGCACTTGACTGGGGATCATCACCACAGTGTTGCCGCGGGCAATAGCGGGAGCCATCAAGGATACAAGAGCCAATAGAGGATATTCATCTGGGCAGGCGATTCCCAGTACTCCGATGGGTTCATTGACGGCTACTGTGATACCGCGCAATGTAGTTTCCTGCACACTGCCGCCGTACTTGTCCGCCCAGGCTGCATAAGTGAATAAGCGTTTAACTGCATGTTCAACTTCAGCTTGAGCGGATTTCAGCGATTGCCCGGTCATCGCGCGCAGCCTTTGGGCAAATTCATCCGCCCTGGCATCCAGGTTTTCACCGATAAAGTACAAGATTTGGGAACGGTTGTAGGCGTGACGCATAGCCCAGCCAGGTTTAGCGGTATGCGCTGCATGAGCAGCTTCAACCGCATTGCGGATGTCCTTCCGGTTGCCGTCACCGACTTGTCCCACCAGCTGTCCTTTCGGATCCAAGACCGCACGAGTATAACTGCCATCGGGTCTTACCTGTTTACCCCCAATGTACATCTTAGGTGTGCGGTCTACTTTCGGCAGCTCTTTTGCAGATTGGCGGCCATTATCTGGCAGCGTTGGTCTGGCTGGAATTGTTGCGCCCCAGGTTGTGGTTGCCTCGGTTGGATTATAACTAGGCCGCGGCCGCGGCTGCCAGGCTGGACGCAAGTATTCAAACAACCCTTCCATCCCACCCTCACGCCCGAAACCGCTCTCGCGGTAGCCACCGAAACCCGAGGCAGCATCAAATAAATTGGTGCAGTTTACCCAAACTGAGCCGGCTTTCACTTTGCTGGCTACATCCAGGGCAAGATTGATATTGTCGCTCCAGATGCTGGCCGCCAGCCCGTAGCGGGTGTTGTTTGCCAAGGCAATGGCCTCAGCCGGTTTACGGAAGGTTAAGGAAACTAGTACAGGTCCAAAGATCTCTTCCTGCACGGTTTCTGCCGCTGGTTCCAGGTTCGTGATCAGTGTTGGCCGGTAGAAACAGCCTTGTTCTGGCAGCGTGATGTCTGGTTGAAAGACTTCACCACCTTCTGTTGCTCCAGTTTTCACCCATTTGTCAACCGTATCCCACTGGGTTTGGTCGACAATCGCCCCCATATCGATACACTTGTCCAATGGATCACCGACCCTCATGTGCTCCATGCGCGCCTTTAGCTTCCTAAGAAATCGATCGGCGACATTCTCTTGAACCAGCAGGCGTGACCCGGCGCAACAAACCTGACCCTGATTAAACCAGATGGCATCTACGACCCCCTCAACCGCGCTGTCAAGGTCGGCGTCATCAAAGACAACGAATGGTGATTTTCCACCCAGCTCGAGTGATAGCTTTTTACCCGATCCAGCAGTCTGCTGCCGTAAGATACGGCCGACTTCCGTTGAGCCCGTGAAGGCGATTTTGTCCACATCGGGGTGTGTGACTATCATTGAACCGGCTTTGCTGCTGCCAGTGATCACATTAACCACACCAGACGGCAGCCCGGCTTCCGCCACAATTTCTGCAAATAGAAGTGCACTCAGCCGAGTGTAGGAGGCAGGCTTCAATACTACAGTATTACCCATCGCGATTGCAGGGGCGATTTTCCAGGCCAGCATCAGCAGTGGGAAGTTCCAAGGTATGATCTGTCCGATTACTCCAACTGCCTGGTAATTACTTAGCTCGCGGTCCATCAGTTGTGCCCAACCAGCGTGGTAGTAGAAATGGCGCGCCAGTAGAGGAACATCGATATCGCGTGATTCACGGATCGGCTTGCCGTTGTCTAGTGATTCAAGCACCGCTAGCAAGCGGTGATGTTTCTGAATATTGCGGGCGATAGCATACAGGTAGCGTGCCCGTACAGCACCTGCGGCTGTACTCCAACCTTCGAAGGCTTGGCGTGCAGCGTGGACAGCTTGGTCGACCTCTGCTTGTCCGGCTTGCACTGTATCCGCTAGCTTCTCCCCGTCGGCTGGATTGTAGCTGGGATAGTATGCCACGTTTTCTGGAAAAACCCACTGATTATTGATAAATAAGCCGAATTTGCGTTCATGTTCTTCTAACCAAGCTTTCACGGCGGCAGGTGATTCGGGGGCAGGACCGTAATCCATCTTTTCGTAGATCTCAAGTAAACTCATTTTTCGCTCCAATTCCGTTCAAACCGCGTCAATTATCCCATCGGCATATGGTGGCGGGCTGCGTAGTGGCCAGTGATGTAATGGTACAGCTGGCGTTCTATGTCGGTCAGCAGACTGCTGGCACCAAAGCGGAACAGACCGGGCTGCATCCACTCTGCACCAAGCTCCTCTTTCATCAGCGATTGCCAGGCTAGCGCTTGTTTGGCTTTGCTGATCCCTCCAGCAGGTTTAAAACCGATTTTGTAGCCTGTGCGATCCAAGTATTCCCGGATGGCACGAGTCATCACAAGGCCGAATTCCAGCGTCGCGTTGACACTCTCTTTGCCGGTTGAAGTCTTGATGAAATCTGAACCAGCCATCATCGCCACCAAGCTGGCTTGGTAGACTTGCTTTAATGTGCCCAGGTCGCCGGTCGCTAAGATGCTCTTCATGTGGGCGGTTTCCCCACAGGCTTCACGGAAGCTCTTGATCTCGTCGTACAGTGCACGCCAGGACCCGGTCAGCACATGTGTCCGGGTGATGACGATATCAATCTCTCTGGCACCCGCTTCGACAGCTTGTTCGATCTCTCCAATACGCTGCTGGATGGGGGTTTGTCCAGCTGGGAAGCCGGTAGCAACGGAAGCTACCGGGATATTAGTGCCCTGCAATGCTTCGACTGCATCACGGACACGGCTCGGGTATACACATACCGCGCCCACTGTGATATTCTCATCGACTGCCCCTAATGCATAGAGCATATCAGGTCGCAGCGGTTGTTTTGCTTTAGCGCACAGCCGTTTAACCCGCCCAGGTGTGTCATCGCCCGCTAATGTTGTCAAGTCAATACAGGTGATTGCCCGCAGCAGCCAGGCTGCCTGCCAGTCTTTCTTTATTGACCGACGAGTAGGCAGCGAAGCAGTCCGACGTTCAACCGCGCTGCGATTGACTTGCGCAGCCGCCACCCAGTCCAAATCCAGCGGCATTCCGGGGTTACGTTCTTCTGAGGAAACCATGGATATATCCTTCTATCGGAACATGATAATGATGCTTCTAATCCCTATATTCGATCCAGTCAGGAAACCCTTGACATGGCACAAATTGTTCCATCAATGGTCAAACCAAACGAGGGACACATTGATAGAACACTATTATTCTACCGCAATAAGTCGATGCTTCAGTTATCGAAATCGGACCCTGGACAGAAATCTTTGCTATATGGATCCTGGAATTTACGGCGAAATTCGTTGCAGTTTCCCCAAATCTTTGTCAGTGATGTCTACTGGATAAATATAGCGTACATCTACCCAATCGGTATTATGTAGCACAAATTGGTGAAAATGATTCATCAAAACTGTTCGTCCAAACTTGATAGAAATTCGGAAACACTGGTTGTCAATTTTCGTCTACGATTTCTTTTTCACCTTTGACTGTGAAACTGAGGGATTTTGAGCTTCACTTAGTAAATGTGGTAATGATAGTTTGGTAACTACTTTGTTTTATTAAGAGGAATAGCGGAAAGCGGTTGGCACTAGATTTGCTTTCGACCGCAGTATTATCCGTGGACCTTCACATGTTGGGCGATGTGTTTTGCCATTTTTTTATACTGCTCTGAAATAATCCCGTCTGCTTGCAGGATGTACATCGGTGTATTCTGGGTGGCTGACATATAGGCCAGTTCAGGCGCAGGGGGGAAGCCGAGGGCAACACTCTGACCAAGTGCCTGTTCGATCTGACTGACATTCAGAGTCATCTCCGTCCGTGAACGGTTCAACATGACAATTGTGAGTGCCTTGGCACTCCCGTACCCTTTGGCTTTTAGGTTTTCGATCAGAGTGCGAGTCCGCTTAACGGAGAAGGGCTGAGGTTCAGTCACGATGATGATTTCATCACAGTGCTGTGTGAAAATCTCATAAGCTGGATGGAAGTTTGTCCCGATGTCTAGAATAACCAGCTGTGCTACTTGGCTGAGTTCTTCGATCACAGCTTCGTACTGCGAAACGGCAGTTATGCATTCAAATCCGCATTCTTCATCCGTTGCGAGAAGCAGCGGAACGCCATAAGTGTTCAGGGCGAGCTGGTTGTTCACTGCTGTACCTGTTATCTCCGTCCTATTCATTCGTAACAACGATGCCAGCCCATTTCCGCTGGACAAACCAAGTTCAGACATCCAGGAGCCTTGTCCGGGCCGCATCTCTGCGGCGATCACTTTGGCATTATGGTTCTGTTTGTACGCGATTGCCAGGTTCAGCGCAACCGTTGATACACCCATACCTCCTTTAGCTCCGAGGACACCGACAATATAACCCTTGTCTTCTAAGGCTGCTTCCCGGGCTCGCTTTTGCATCAGCAAGGCTTTGATATTGGCAGTCAATTCTACTGAATGGACGGGCTTGGTAAGATAAATGTCAACGCCGGATTCATACCCGGTCAGCTTATCTTCGACTTGTGATTTGGCGGTATACATCAAAATTGGGATCAGAGCAGTTTCAGGATGCCGGCGTAAACTGCGGGCGACCTCAAATCCATCCAACCCAGGCATCATCACATCCAGGATAATCAGATTTGGGAGGTTTTCATGAGCTATTTTGAGCGCATCCATCCCATTCAGCGCTTCAAGAGGTTCGTACCCTAAATTTTTGATGAGCAGAGCGAGGAACTTTACGGTCTCATAATCATCGTCGACGATCAGTATTTTCTCAGGCATGGTGTTTATCCTATTTGCTTTAAGGGGCGGCTACTGCTTCATCAAGGATGAAATAACGTTCGATTTCCGGTAACAAATCCTTGACATTCTCGAAGTGTTAGTTCCATCTATGCTTAAACAAATCCCACATTTAAGGAACACTATTCTTGCCAGTTTAGCATAATCCAATACCCAAATCAAGCAACATGGTCTGACATATCATAATTGATCAAAGCTATCTTTCAGCTATCAATTTTGTTGAAAGAGAGGATTCACTTGATCTATAATGTTTGACCGGGCTAGTTGAAGACCAGTGACTTCGGCTTGGCGACCGAATCCTCATCCAGTACGATCAGCTGGTACACCGTAATGCATATATTTGCATGTGTGGATAGCGTTTGATGCTATGTTATTAGGATATTTGTTGAATGAATCGGAGTTGAGATCATTAGCGCTGAGTTGGTGAGTAACGAAGAGCATTTTGTTGCTAGGATGATTGTTAACGCATATACCTGAAAATTTGTTATGCTTAAGTAAGCCTGCACGTTGATACACAGGATTATGGTCATGCCGATGTTTTTTCTCTGTTTCGTGAGTTTAGGCTGCTAATTTTCTAAGCAATTTCGGAGTTTTGAACCTTACTCAATGAGAAAACCATGGATTCCAATGTGCGATTGGTCAGCAATAATTCAATAACACTCATCCCACAACAGACATGGCAAGCACATATTACCGCTATACCTGAACACGCTGCGGAACGGCTTGCATTCATGACAGCTGACCACCACCGCGTCCGCAACTTTGTTGTGTGCGAGCTGCCGCGCTTCGGTCGCCCAATGACTCTCCAGGAGATAGCTGGTGAGGTTGCCCTTCATCCGGATCAAGTCGATGTGATCCTGGATGAACTAGAGCAGAGGTTGTTTTTCCTAGTACGCGATGATCAAGGTGCTGTGGTTTGGGCATACCCGCTGACAACGGAGAGCACCCCCCACCAGCTCCTATTCAATAAGCGTGAACGAATTTACGCGGCTTGAGCGGAGGATGCGATTGCTGCACCCTTCGTGCAAGAGCGATTACGAGAAGAGCTACTCACTGTACAAATCATTTCATCATGTCATTATTGCACTCAGCCAGTAGAGATTGTACTGAATGAAAGATTAAATCGTCTTGATGGAAATTCTTCACAACCATTTGTATTCAGCCCGAATATTGATTGGGAAGAATTTAAAGAACCCAACATAATCCATGCATATTGAAGGCACTCTGTATTCTTCTGTTCAGAAGAACACGCATTGAGCTACATCAAAGCGGATAGGTCAGTTGATGGTATGTTGTTAACTTTAAATCAAATCATCTATTTGACTCCATACTCCCAGGGGAACCTATTCGGTTTCATATAATCAGCTATTTAATGCAGACTATACATCCCTGATATGGATATCGGGAGGAGTAGTATCGCGATGAAAGCATTGTTCCAAACATTATTTTCATATAACCGCTGGGCAAACTCCAAGGTATTGGAACTGGTATGGGATCTGCCGGAATCCGTACTCGATAAATCAGCGGAGCACAGCCACAATTCGCTACGAGAGCTGCTGTTCCACATGGTACGCGCTGAGTGGATCTGGCGAAACCTGGTCGAATGCGCTGAGATCGTCACTCCCCCGCCTCAATTGTGGGATTTTCATTCTCTTGAACTCATCATTTCATTATGGGAGAAAGAGAATGACAATATTGGGATATTACTAGATGGGCAGGATGATCAATCATTAGCTGAGATTGTGAACATTAAGAACCCGCGCGGCGGTGAGGAACAATTATCCCGCGAACAAATGCTTATGCATCTGTTGCTGCACAGCATGCAGCACCGATCGGAAATTGCTGCCGTACTGACTACGCATGGTTTATCGCCGGGGGATATCGATTTTATTTTTTTCTTGATTCAACAGAATTGAATTCGCCGCATTGGTGTACCGTTGATCATTATTCCTTTTTAATTGCCTGGAATAACGGAGATTCTTTTCATTATATAGACTCGCGCAGAAAACCCCCGAAGTTAGGCTGTATGATGTTTTATTACTGTGCTAGAAATACACATAATAGTCAGCATTATAGGGGCTGTCACTGAGGGTGATATGAGCGTAGATTCATCAAAAGATTTATCCGTTTTTGATTTCAAAGAAATACCGGCAGAGAAAATCGCAACAGCCGGTGGAAAAGGTGCAGTATTGTGCAGTCTATCTAAACTAGGCTATCCTGTCCCACCGGGTTTTGTCATCTTGCCAAATGCTTTCGATGGGGATCTAATATCTGATGATGCGTGGAAGCTTGTCCGCAACCAATTAAAAGATTATACAAATACGAGCGGGGAGATGCTGTTCGCGGTTCGGTCATCCGCTTCTGGTGAAGACTCTCATCAGGCTTCTTTTGCTGGCGAGTTTGAGACCGTTCTGAATGTGAAGTCCTTGGAAGAGCTGCGCCGGGCGATCTGTCAGGTACGGGCTTCACGCGCAAACGAGCGGGTGAAATCCTACCGTACTGCTAAAGGAATCCACTCTGTTCTAGAGATGGCAGTAATTGTTCAGCAGCAAATCGAGGCTGAGATCTCAGGTGTGCTGTTTACTGCAGACCCCATCACCGGTAGCAGAATGCATATGCCTGGAAATTACAACCAAGGGGTGGATGATGGATTGGTTTCTGGTAATGTATCAGCGAATACCTTTACATTATCCTGGCCGAAGGGTACTTATTCTGGACCACCCGAATTTGCCTCATCTGCGAAATCTTTATATAAATTTGCCAACCGGCTGCAGCAGCACTTTGCTGCTCCTCAAGATATTGAGTGGGCATTGTCCGGGGGGAAACTTTACATCCTGCAATCAAGGCCGGTCACAAATTTGCAGGGATTTGATCCAGTCACAGGAGAATGGAACGACAGTCTGACTGGGGATTACCTGTGGACCAATACCAACTTAGGGGAAGCCTTGGTCGATGTTATGACACCATTAAGCTGGAGCTGGCTGCGCAGTGCAATGCAAGCCTGGCAGATGCTGCCGGAATATCATCCAGCTGGGAATATTGGTGGCAGAGCGTATTTCAATGTCAGTGCATTCGCTGCCATGTATCGATTGCTGGGCATGCGTGAGGATAGGTTGCTAGAAAATATTGCCGGGACAATCCAGCTGCGGTTACCACCGGGTATGGAAATCCCTGCGATACCCGTTGCACACAAATATAAACTTGCTGGTTTATGGAATATCATCCGTTTTACGATCAACCAATGGTGGCACTTACGCAATTTGAATGATTTTGTCTCTGCCAACCAAGAATTCTGCCAGCTAGCAGAGCACCAAATTCGTACGCTGGATGATCAGCGAGCGTTGCTCGAATTCTGGGATACCGAACTATTACCTCGCAGCCGTGCAGCAGATCTTCGTTTACTGTTAGCTACAGACTACTCCAGCACTTACACGATGACTTTAAGAAAAGAGCTGCTGTTTCAGCTAGATGAAGCACAGGTAGATGCGCTGCTCATAAATCAGTCATACCAGGAGAACAGTCTCGAATGCTTGGCTCCACTCATTGGGATAGCACAGGTCGCCGGTGGTCAGCTCAGCCGCACAGAGTATTTGACTCGCTGGGGACACCGCGGTCCGCATGAGTTCGAATTATCCTTGCCGTACCCCGCCGAAGCCCCAAACTGGCTTGATAACCAAATTGCCCTGCTCGGTAAATCCACCAAGGATGTCGAAAGCCTGCGCGCGGCACGTGTACAAGCATTCGAAACTGCCTGGCAGGAGTATCAGAAACGCTTCCCACAACAAACCGGTAAAATGGGCAAACGTTTAGCTGAGGCTTCTCGCCGGGCACTCCTCCGCGAGGCCGCGCGTTCGGAATTGACCAGGATCGCGCTGCCCATGCGCACTTTTGCTCTTCAAGCCGGGCAGCTAACTGGTATAGGACAGGATGTGTTCTTCTTGACGATCGAAGAATTGTCTGCCCTGTTATCAGGCGAACTAATTTCTGCCGTAGATCATCTCGTACGCCGACGTGAAACGTATGAGCGCTACCGGGCACTCCCTCCGTATCCACCGATCATTAACGGTCGTTTTGACCCATTCCTTTGGTCAAATGATCCGGATAGACGCAGTGATTACTATGATTCTCACAGGCAGGTAGAACTGGGTGCCAGTTTGAATAATGAGCGTTTCATTCACGGCCAGCCAGGGTCTGCTGGCGTGGTCGAAGGGATCGTAAGACGCCTCGATGAGCCGGAGGAGGGCAAGATGCTACAGCCGGGTGAAATCTTAGTCGCTCGACACACGAATGTTGGCTGGACACCGCTTTTCCCGCTTGCGGGTGCTGTGATCACGGATATCGGCGCGCCCTTATCGCATGCGGCGATCGTTGCACGCGAACTTGGCATACCCGCAGTGGTAGGTTGTGGTGATGCGACCAGCAGACTGGATGACGGTGACCGGGTACGGGTGGACGGGGGGCAAGGAATTGTAGAGATAATTTAGTTGACTGGTTGCTAATGTTTTGTTATGCCATACTACCCGTTTGTAAAAGATTTACCATACGGCCCACGTTTTCTTTCTCTAGACGATTATGCGAGCGTCTAGTGCTACACATCCTTCTCCTTCGTGAAAAACCCGCAGTGGGTTGATATCCAACTCTTGGATCTGTGGATAATCTACTAGCAATTGCGCTACGCGCAGTATCGCGTCGACAACCGCGTGGATATCTGCTGGCTTATGTCCGCGGGCACCGGTCAGGATTGAATATCCACGCAGGCTTGCGAGCATTGCTTTGGCTTCACTGTGAGTAATTGGAGCGACCCTAACATTTACTTGTTCGAAGATTTCGACAAAAATCCCGCCCAGACCCACCAGAACCACCGGTCCAAAATGGGGGTCCTGCCTTCCACCCAGGATTAACTCTCTACCGCCGGTGATCATCGGCTGGACCAGGACGCCATCTATGTTTGCATCAGGATAAGCATGCTGGATGCGTGCCATCATATCTTCGAAGGCTGCTCCTACAGCCGCACGGTTGCGCAGGTTAAGTTGCACACCACCGACATCTGATTTGTGCGAGATCTGCTCGGCAATAATCTTTATAGCTACGGGATAACCGATTTGTTCGGCTGCCGCTTGAGCTTCTGCTACGCTTGTCGCGACAACGTTTTTAGCAGTTGCTATGCCGTATAACTCAAGCAGGTCTAATGACTCAGAAAGCAGCAAATCACGACCTTCAGCATTCGCTGTACTAAGGATATGTTGGGTGGAGCCCCGGTCAACATCAAAGGTTGGGATCTCTTCTTGTTGGTGCATCCGTTCTGCCGAGCAGCAGTAGTTATAACTCATTCTCAGGGCGCGGATCGTTTCGACTACCTGGGTGAAAATCGGGAAGTTATAGGTCTGCTTAAGATAGTTCACTTCTTGGGCGGCAGCAGAGATGTAGTACGCGACCGGTTTATTGTATTGTTCTACTAACTTCATCAACCTCTCCAGTAGTTTTCGGCTGGTTTGGTTTTCAATCTCAGAGAGCGATGTGTGCAGAAATACAACCCCATCCACATCCGGCAGCTGTAAGGTTCTTTCCACGATTTGTGCATAGACATCCAGGTCAAAAAGATCACCCAGATCCAGCGGATTGGTCAGTCGAATTACCGAGGCGCGGAAGTTTTTTTCGATCTCGCGCAGGAAACTGTCTGGAAAATGAGCTAGGTTAAACCCAGACACCTCGCAGGCATCTGCGGCGATAACTGCATGGCCTCCCGACCGTGATATGATCGCCAGGTTTTTGCCTTTCATGGCCGGTAGTTCCAATATTTTAAGGTTGTTACCAAATGACGTAGCATCGCTTACGCGGATAATACCCACCTGTCGGAAGGCAGCTTCAACAACCTTATCATCGCTCGTCAGAGATGCTGTATGGGATAAAGCAATGTTTTGCCCGAGTTCACCGATATTCGACTTAAAGATAATGATTGGTTTATCGGATTGGCGTGCAATATTCATCAATCTGCGCCCGTCCCGTATGCTCTCTAGATACATGAAGATAAGCCCTGTCCCATCATCACGGATCAAGTATTCGAGCATATCTTCTGCATCGATATTAAGCATGTTTCCGACAGACACAAATTTATTCAAACCCAAGCCTTCATTTGCCATGATGTTCAGCGCACTCATCCCGACGCCGCCGCTTTGGGTAATGATCGACACATTCCCATCCTTAACAAAACGTGTCAACCGGGGGAACGGTACACAGAAACCATTCTCCATGTTTATTGCCCCGATACAGTTAGGGCCCACAAACGAAATCCCATATTTATCGGCGATATAAGTGATTGCCTCTTCTAGTTCTCTTCCTTGGGCAGTGTATTCTCTGAACCCAGCAGTCTCCACGATCGCCCAGCGGATTCCTTTCTGGCCGCATTCCTCTAGGACAGACGGCACAGTGTTAGCAGGTGTTAAAACTACAGCCAAGTCGACTTTATCTGGGATATCTCCTACAGTTTGATAGATGCGGCGTGTCTCGATTGATCCACCACTTGGCCCAACCGCATACACGATCCCGGTATAGCCATACTCAACTAGGTTTGCGACAATGTTTCGGCCGAGGTTGGTTGGTTTGGCTGATACACCGATGACAGCAACGCTGGTTGGGTAGAAGATTTCTCGCATTTGTTTTCCTTTGCTATCTCAGCTATAAAGTACTATGGGTGATTCTTTTGAAGCCAGTAAGTTCATTAACTCCTTATCCATTATACATTTGAACGTATTGCTCAGGATATCTTCCTGTTTGTGTAAGCAAAAATTGGGGTTGTGTCGCGTGGGAAAACCCAAACCGTCATATTTATATAATGATTTAACCGAGTAAGCCTGAAAAATGCCAAAATAGTCTACTTAATAAAGTAAAATATCGTTAGTTCACGGAAAGTATAAATGCCATAGTCTAGCTCACTACCATGTGACAAAAAAAGGAGAATTTGATGGCTGGTCTAAAAGAGTACAAACCGGGTACGACATTCTCGGGCGTGATCGGGCGTACATTCGATGTCTCTGAACCTGCTTGGCCTGAGCCAAATCGGGCAGCAGAGGGCGCTCCGAATGTATTATTTATCGTGCTGGACGATACGGGTTATGCACAGCTTGGCTGCTACGGCAGCCCGATCGATACACCAAACTTGGATGCATTAGCCGCAAATGGCTTGATCTATAACAATATGCACACCACTGCGCTTTGTTCTCCGACGCGCACATGTATCCTCACTGGGCGCAACCATCATTCCAATGGAATGGCCTGTATAACTGAGGCTTCCACTGGCTACCCGGGAGCGAATGGCAATATCCCATTTGAAAACGGTTTTCTCTCAGAAATGCTGCTGCAGAAGGGGTACAACACCTACGCGATCGGAAAATGGCACTTGACACCAGCCGACCAAATCTCGGCTGCTGGACCCTATGATCGCTGGCCTTTAGGGCGCGGTTTTGAACGCTATTACGGATTCTTGGGGGGCGAGACGCACCAGTATTATCCTGAGCTGGTATACGATAACCACCAGGTTGAACCTGCCCGAACCCCGGAGGAAGGTTATCATGTCACAGAAGATTTGACCGACAAGGCGATCAGCTTCATCGCCGATTCGAAGCAAGTTGCCCCGAATAAGCCTTTCTTTATGTACTTCTGCACCGGGGCGATGCATGCCCCTCACCATGTCCGCAAGGAATGGTCGGATCGATACAAGGGTCAGTTTGATGATGGTTGGGAAGTCTATCGTGAAAAAGCCTTTGCTAGACAGAAAGAGTTGGGTATTGTTCCCGCAGATGCCGAGCTTTCCAGGCATGATCCAGATGTTCCACAATGGGAGTCGCTCCCCGAGGATGAACGAAAGCTCTATGCCCGGATGATGGAAGTCTTTGCGGGCTTTCTATCGCATACTGACCACCACATCGGGCGGCTGATTGATTTCCTTAAATCAATAGGCGAGTTCGAGAACACGCTCATCATGGTCATCTCGGATAATGGTGCTAGCTCCGAAGGTGGTCCAAAAGGCTCGGTAAATGAGAACCTGTTTTTCAACAATGTGCCGGATAGTTTAGAAGAGAACCTGAGGCTCATCGATGAGTTAGGCGGGCCGAATACCTTCAATCATTACGCCTGGGGCTGGACTTGGGCAGGCAATACACCTTTCCGCCGCTGGAAGCGAGAGACTTATCGCGGCGGTATTAGTGACCCCTTCTTTGTCCATTGGCCAAAAGGGATCAAATCCAAAGGTGAAGTACGTACACAATATACTCATGCTATTGATATGGTCCCTACAGTCTTGGATGCCTTGGGTATCGAGCCTCCTGACATCATCAAAGGTGTCACCCAATCACCCATCGAGGGGACCAGCTTTGCCCATACATTTGAGGATGGTAGCGCCCCATCGAAACGGATCACCCAGTATTTTGAGATGATGGGGCATCGTTCGCTGTATCATGACGGTTGGCGTGCAGTTTGTCCATGGCCAGGTCCTTCATTTACCGAAGCGGGTGCATTCTTTGGTGAGCCTATCCCGGCGGCGAAATTAACCGAACTCGATGCTGAACATTGGGAGCTTTAC
>JBFENN010000067.1:0-17005 GCA_041551115.1 Anaerolineales bacterium | reverse complement strand
GAAGATGAATTGGAAGAATTAGCTGAACTTACTCATTTCGAAATCGCGTCTAGTTACCACTCCGATGGGGAAGGCGGCAATCTAGGTCTCTACCAAGCCTGGAAACCGATAAATAATCCGTGATATTATTGCTTTTGCTTTGCGTTCACCCCAATCTATGCTAACATTAATCCAATGAGAATCCTGGTAATATCGGACATCCATTCTAATCTGACCGCATTAGAGGCCGTCTTAGCAGATGCTGGGGACGTCAACGGAGTTTGGTGTTTAGGTGACATCATCGGCTACGGACCCGATCCGAATGAATGCATCAATCTTGTCCAGTCATTGCCGAGTCTGAGCTGTATTATTGGCAATCACGATGCAGCATGTTTGAAACAAATAGACCCGGTCACATTTAATTCCGAAGCGCGTCAAGCAATAATCTGGACGCAACAAACTCTGTCAGCTGACAACCGGGCATTTCTTGAAAGCTTGCCTGAGGTAGTCACAAAGCCAAATCTAGGAGATCAAATTGATCCGAATGTCACCCTCGTACACGGCAGTCCAAGACAACCCGTGTGGGAGTATTTGCTAGATGCGCATCACGCTACCAGTAATTTCAGCTACTTCAGCACGGCTTACTGTTTCGTCGGCCACACTCACTTGCCGGTCCTTTTTCATTATACAGATAACCATCGCCCAGCCCAACTGATCATGTTAAAGCCCGATTCCGTTTTAAAGTTAACCCACCGGGCAATTTTGAATCCAGGTTCAGTAGGGCAACCACGTGATCGAGACAGCCGGGCCGCATATGCTATATACGATTCGGAGGAGCAATCCATTGCATATCACCGAGTGGCATATGATATTGTAGCGGTCCAGAAACGGATGTTGGATTGTGGTCTTCCTGAGAGACATATCAGACGCCTAGAATCAGGGTGGTGAGATATACCGGGAACCACAACCAAGCTTTGAACGTCTATGGGGGAAAGGAGGCTGACACCATGAAAACTGTCAAGTTATCCCTACACCGAATACCCATTATTATCACTCTGCTATTGATTTTGCTAGCTGCTTGTGCTCCAGCAAGTTCAGGAATGCTAACTGAACAACGAGCCAGTGCCCCCATGGCTCAAGAGGATTCGTTCGCTATGGGTGAAGCCGTTTCAATAGAAGTGGCTGACAACCTGTTCTCAATAGAATCAAACTCCCGCGATCCAGAACGGATTGTCATAAAAGACGCGGATCTCACGATAGTAGTGGAAAGTCCTCCAGATATCTTAGAACGTATCATCCATATGGCTGAAGAAATGGGTGGTTATGTTGTCTCAGCCAACCTTTATCAAAGCCGGCTTGACAACGGACAGGAAGTCCCGCGTGGGTCAATAACCATCCGCGTTCCCGCGGAACGTCTCAATGATGCAATAAACCAAATTGAATCTACCAGTGATCGCGAACCACTGAGCAAGAACATCTCCAGCCAGGATGTCACCCGCGAATACACTGACCTGCAGTCCCGCGTACGGAATCTGGAGGAAGCAGAAACACAGCTCCGTGAAATCATGTCGTCAGCACATAAAACTGAGGACGTTCTAGCAGTATACAACCAGTTAGTCCAGGTTCGCGAGCAGATCGAAATCATCAAAGGGCAAATTCAATACTATGAGCAGTCAGCGACCTTATCAGCGATAAGTGTTGATCTGCTAGCAGATGAGGCTGTACAGCCGCTAACGATAGGCGGTTGGCAGCCAATCGGAGTCGCAAAAGACGCAATCCAGACATTGATCAATGCCCTGAAATTCATTGCTACTGGGCTAATCTGGATCGCACTGTTCATATTGCCAGTCGTGTTCTTGTTGGCACTCATCTTCCTGTTACCAATCATCCTAATCATTAAAACGATGCGGAAACGACGCCGAGCGCGACAAGAAGAAAGCAATCAAGAATCAGGCTCGTAAACTTGAAGAATAGTTCAGCTACCTCCCATCATCTCTTCGTCAGATCATGAGGGGAGGAAATTGTCGGTCATAAACGGCGCGAGTATAATTGCCCGTAATGAATGACTTCCTTCTTGCAATTCAAGAATATGCAAATATCAACCTGACTTCCAAGCAATTGTCAAGTCTAGCAATTTACGAACAGGCATTGATTGAGTGGAACACTCGCGTTAACCTGACCGCGGTTGACGAACCTGAGAAGATCCGCACCAAACACTTTCTCGATTCGCTCACTTGCTTCCGGGCAATGCGGGATACTCCCATGGACCGTGTGATTGATCTAGGCACTGGTGCTGGTTTTCCTGGTCTACCGCTAAAAATCATCTTCCCGCGGATGAGACTAACACTAGTGGATTCTGTCCGCAAGAAAACTGATTTTTGCGAATATATCGTAAACGAATTGGGGTTGAAGGAAGTAGATATAATCCAAAATCGTGCTGAAATAGTTGGCCACAGTGCTGCTCATCGCGAACGATACGATTGGGCTGTAGCCCGCTCCGTTGCAGTTATGCCGGTCCTGATGGAGTTCCTTTTACCATTCGCTATGATCGGAGGGAAAGTATTAGCAATGAAAGGTGAAAACGCACCAGCAGAAACCCAGGATGCAGAACATGCCATCCAGATACTTGGCGGACATCTACATAAATTATTACCGATCAGTTTGCCAGGTGTTGCTGATCAGCGCTATTTAGTCGTAATTGATAAAGTTGCCGCAACGCCCCATAAATATCCCAGACGCGTTGGAAGACCTGCTAAAAAACCTCTGCAGATATAAACAACACAACACGATTGGTTATTTTTCTACCACTACGATATCTGCTATCTTGATCCTCCCCGGAGAAAGGACGCGGGCATAGACCCGTGACCAGCCTGGGTGCTTCAATTGCAATACTCTTTCCACTCTTTGATCGGAAAATGCTCCTGCTATTGACTTACATGGTGAGGTATATCCGGTTACTTGTAAGGAAACATCTTTTCCAATAACAAATTTTTGAATCCGGAGATACAAGAGACCAATCAAGACCAGATATTGTAAAGTTTTCTCCCATGGCCCCTGGATATATCAGGTGGCCTTCCGCCTGTAGAGTTAGGATTCTCTCCAGCGAGAAAATACAAACAGCCCTATCAGGTCCACCGTGAACTCTCAAATTGCGCTGTGGGTCACCGACCAGACCATTATCAGAAACTACACACGAAGGAACAGCTCTTCTAGGAACACCCCCATCCGATACATTAATCTGGATAATCCTGGCGGAACACTGTTGATTAATCGGATCTATTAGAAGATCAGCTGTCAACTTGCTCAAAAACACTACCAGATTGAATATGCCAAGTATTCGCCCGTTCAACAAATTCTTGGTCGAATAAATCAAGATCCGTGGTTGTAACGATGGCTTGATCAAAAGATATCAGTCGCTCTAACAAATCTGTCCGCCTTATTGTGTCGAGTTCAGCTAATACTTCATCGAGCAGTAACACCGGCCATTGACCAGTCTTATCCTTCATCCAATCAACTTCAGTCAGTTTTAATGCCAAAACAGCCGTTCTCGTTTGACCGCGCGAACCGTAAACCCCTAAATCAAGGCCGTTGCTGAGGAACCGCAAGTCATCGCGATGTGGACCGATCGTCGTTACCCCACGTGCGATTTCTTCAAGATGCATTTTCTCCAAACGTTCGTACAAGCCTTCTTGAATATCACTGATGGATATCCCAGATCGGTCAATAGGTGCATCAATAGGTAATGCGTACTGGTCCCGGGGCTTGAACATTGGATCAAAAGCAGGTTCGTAGGATAACCGTAATACTTCCTCACCCCGGGTCAATTGATGGTGAACCACAGCAGCTGAATGACCTAATTCTTGGACTGCATGAATCCGGGCATGGATAATCTTGGCACCTGAAAATGCCAACTGTTCATCCCAAAATGTAAGCTGACTAGGATCGCTGTTGTGGTCTTTGATTTGCTTCAATAGGGCATTTCGCTGAGTTAATGCTCGGGAATAGGCTGATAGTGCGGCTGCATAATCCGGAACTACCTGGGCAAGTGTCAGGTTCATATACCGGCGGCGATCTTCTGGAGCACCTTCGATGACGCGCATGGTATGAGGCAAGAACAACACTGCATTAAAGTAGCCCACTGCTTCGCTAACTTTGCGGGGAACGTTATCAATGAGTATTTCCTTCTTATAGCGCGAGCGGTTCCCCACTCCGTTCGACTCTTGGATCAATCTCACCTCTACCTGGTGAGTGCTTTCCTTTCCAGTTGTTGTCTTTCTATATTCGGCAATGATACGGGAAACGGCTAAGTCTTCACGCCTGGCTAAGAAATTTATCAACTGGCGTTCTGCGGTGGCACTAAAAGACATGAATGTGGCTAAAAAATAAATAGCCTCGAGCAAGCTCGTCTTGCCTTGAGCATTACCACCAACCAACAAAACAACACCTTGAGGTACTGAAATGTCAAGGCGAGCATAGTTCCGGAAGTTAGTAAGTGATAGCCTTGTGAGATGCATAATGTTGCCAAATAAAAACCACGGGGTCATCACTCCGTGGCATTCAGATTTACTCCCACATTTTACTTGAAATTTGGGAAATGGAAATGCTAGACCTTTTCAGTCAGCCGGTGCAAACTGTGATTGTTCCTCTTCTAACTTATAAACATCCACAGCGCGATCAATAAACAATATACCATTGAGATGATCGATTTCGTGCTGAAAAATGCGCGCCAACCACCCGCTTGCTTTGATCTTAAACGACTGACCATGCCGGTTTTGCCCTTTTACGGTGACTGATACTGGTCGCTCAACATCACCAACAAATCCGGGGATTGATAGGCAACCTTCCGTTCCCATCTCGGTATCGCGAGAAGGTTTGATAATCTCTGGGTTAATAACGGTGTAAAGCTTAGGAGGGACAGCCTCATCCTCTTCGTCGCCAAATTCAACCACAACAAGCTGAACTGATGTATCAACCTGGGGGGCAGCCAAACCGACTCCGGGTGCCGCACGCATGGTCTCCACCATGTCATCAATTAGCTCCTGCAATTCTGGACCAAAATCAGTAACTTTGCGTGCTTTACGCCGCAGCACTGGATCTGGGTGGGTTACAACTTCACGTAATGCCATCTATGCCTCACACCTAACGCGTAAAATATTCATCATCAATTTTACCTGAATTCACCTCTTTTTCAGGGTCTTTCTCAATCTCTTCTAATAATTCTGACTGTCTGCGATATGTCAGCAACCAGTCTACCATCCGATCGCGCTCCTCATCAGCTGCTGCCGCGCGTTTTCTACGAGCCCGCGCTTCGATATGATCAGACACATCATGATGAACCTGATCAGGATTGTAGACACCACGAAAGACAAACTCCATCTGACCAACGCTAATCATTACATTCCCATAATTAAAGAGCAGTTGAAAAATACCATCACGCGAGTGTTCAAGGCTAAGAATTGAATCCAATGGCGCCGTTTTCTTGATTTCCTCACCCAAAGGTTTACGTTCGATATCACGGATTTGTTCTGGAGTAAGTTGATAGATATCATTACTCCAATCGATATATCGATAAACCCACCAACCCAGAAACAGCACGAACAAAAAACTAAAAAAGAGGAGCAGCGGCAGCCCAGTAGAAACAGCCATGTTTCCCGACCATGCTCCTTGAAGTAATAAGACTGCAAGACCGATCGATATAAATAAGCAAAGTGTGGGCAACCAAGTTTTTCGGAAAAGCAAGAGCCAGTGTTTACGATATGTAATCACACCATCTTGTTCGTAACGGACCTTTAGGAATGTCTCGACTGAGGATGGTTGAGTCTCTTCCTTTGTCTGGTCATAACCATATTGCCGATCGTTGTTATCAAAATTATCTCCAGGAGTAATGTCCCGGTCGTCCGCCACATCCAAGCCTAAACGCAACCGTAATGCCTGTTCCATTCGTTCTGTGTCATGCTGCTTCTCGAGTTGATAAGCCCGGACCTGGAATCCCTGAACAAACTTTGCGAATAGATTTGGATTAGCCATTCTACGCATGAAAATACCGCCAGTGTAAGTGCGGACATCTACGTTCCCATACCCAATCTTGCGTCCCAACCATGAGCTGCTTACATTCACAGCTAGGACCTGGGAGAGCGGTGCTTCACGACTGCTCGAATACAACCCAATCACCTTCTCGGTCCACAATACACGCTGGTGGGTAACGATATAATAATCATTTCCCCAATTAACCCAATTCCAGACCCCCCACAGAATGGCCACTAAGGCAGCAATGCCACCAACTGCGATAGCCAGCATAGAAAATTGCCCCCCAGTCACGAATCCAAAACCATATCCCAGCAACAGCACGGCCAGTAAACCAGAGCAAATTGGTAAGACCAAAGCGGTCCAAAGAAAGAATGCATGTTTGCGCGTTATAAGGTAAATGACATCATCACCTGCTATCCAATCAAATTTCCCAGATTGAACTAGCAGGCGACTTTCAGCACTCGCGGAGAGGTTTAACCTCAACTGTGGGAATGTCTCTAGGAGCTTAAAAAACCTATCGCGATCTAAACGAAGCAGGATAGATTCAGATAGCGCTTCCACCGAAAAGGCAAGCGGTTTGTCCAAAACTAGTGCATCTTCACCGAAGAAATCGCCAGTATTAAAGATATCAACATGGCATTCTTTGCCGCGATCCATATAACTGGTTCGCAAACTACCTTGAAAGACGATGTAGAAACTTTCCCCAACACCTCCCTGCCGGTAGATTAGATCCCCCGATTGATACGTAACCGGGGTAAATCGCGTGACGACATGGGCTAATTGCGCCTCATCGAGACCGTGAAACAAATAATGATCCTTGAGCAACGCGGCAAATTGTGGGATTAAATCGTCAGTCATAAAGAAATTGTAGCACGAACTGCTTTGGTTTTTCAGCTTCCGAGAATCCATTTAAGAAGTGCACATTCCAGGCCATACTACAATAATGCTTAGGAAATAGTGCCACACGCCAAGAACATTCCAAATACAGCTTTGAAGTGATAAAATTTACTCCCATTTTTATAGTGAGGAGATTTTCATGCCAATTCATTTTGGTACTGACGGATGGCGGGCGGTAATATCGGATACATTTACCTTCCATAATCTACGCATGGTTACCCAAGCAATAGCAGATGCGGTAAATTCCAGCACCTGGAATAACGGCACTGCCTTGGAGAAGCAACCTACCAAGTCAATCGTGGTTGGTTTCGATACTCGCTTCCTTTCCGACCGTTATGCGGTTGAAGTCGCCCGTGTATTAGCAGCGAATGGCTATAAGGTTCACCTGACACAATCTGATGCGCCTACACCGGCGATCTCCTACACAGTCCGCCACTTAGGGGCTGCAGCTGGAGTAATTATTACTGCATCACATAATGCCCCGCGCTATAACGGGGTCAAACTCAAAGCTGCCTTCGGCGGATCAGCCCTGAGGGAGCAAAGCCGCCAAGTTGAGGTATACCTCAATGACAATGAAGAACGTGCTAGAGGCCCAAACCTCATGGATTACGAACAAGCACGCCAACTTAAATTGATCAAACGCATTAATCCCTTGCCGACGTATTATGAACACCTGCGGGGATTAATTGACTTCGACGCCATTGCCGACAATCCACAGAGAATTGTCGTGGATTCAATGTATGGCTCGGGACGTGGGGTATTCAAAGGGATCCTGCAAGGAACGGGATGTGAGGTGCAAGAAATACGTGGGGAAATGAATCCGGGTTTTGGAGGTGTACACCCCGAGCCGATTGAAAAATATTTGGGTGCGCTTGCAGGAGCAATCAGCACTCATATGGGAGATTTCGGATTAGCAACCGATGGTGATGCCGACCGGATAGGAGCAATGGATGAACGCGGAAACTTCGTGGACCCGCATAAAATAATGGCACTTGCGCTGACTCACCTGGTAGAAAGCAGAGGCTGGCGTGGTCCCGTTGTACGAACAGTTTCAACTACCCGGATGATCGATAGGTTGGCAGAAAAATACACTCTTCCGGTGTATGAGACACCAGTCGGCTTCAACCACATCGCGGATCACATGTTAACTGAAGATATCTTGATCGGGGGTGAAGAATCGGGTGGTATATCTATCCGCGGGCATATCCCAGAAGGGGACGGAATATTGATGGGACTGCTTTTAGTCGAGATGATCGCAACCACAAAGCGTTCGCTGAATGAACTGGTGGACAATCTACTCCAGAATGTCGGTCCTGTATTTTATCAACGCAACGATCTGCGTCTAAAACATCCTGTAGCAAAAGCCAAGATGACCCAGCAACTCGTAGAAAACGCCCCGAACAAAATAGCGGGGGGTAAAGTCAAAGATTTGCTGACGGTGGATGGTGTGAAATACATCATTGCCGATGATTCGTGGCTTTTGATCCGGCCTTCTGGCACCGAACCTGTCCTAAGAGTCTATGCGGAAGGGCGTACCCAAGAGATGGTTGACGGAATGATTGCCTTTGGTGAACAAATTGCAGCTGGGGTGACATAAATCAAACGATTTGACGATCAAAAACGGAGTGTGACTAGTTAGTCACACTCCGTTTTATTTCTTGCGAGTTCTAGTTGAGGAAGCAAGTCTAGTGCTCTGATCTCTACCGGTATTCAATTCCATCAATTACGGGCGGTTTGGGAGCGCACGGTACTGGCAACTAATGCTCTCCCAAAGAGGTTGCTAGGCGGTCCGCAATCGTCGAGCGAGGAATATAACGGTGATCAACAACACAGCAAAACCGAGCAGCCCTGGTAGTCCAACATCATCAGCAAAGCCCGTAGATGGCAGAGCAGTTGAGGTCGGTACAAGAGTTTTTTGAGCTACTGCAGCCTCAGTAAGCAGCGCTGAGACAGTTGCCGTACGTGCACCAACTTCTGCTACGACAGACGTATTTGTAGGTACCGCAACAACCGGGGTCGGCGTTAACGTTGCAGTTGGGGGTAATGGTGTATTTGTTATTGTAGGTGTGTTGGTGAAGGATTTCGCCAGCAGTGTTTGTGTGATTTGAAAAGCCACTTCAGTATTTTGTGCATTAAGTAATGCAACCTGAGTAGCATCGTTATTCTGATTTAGAGGCCGGATAACGGAGGCATAAACGATAATGCATATCAGAGCAATAACTGCAATTGCACCGAGAATACTAGCTACGATAATAAATGTCCGGTTGTTGGATTCCTCGGGGGGCGGTGCATCGTCAAAATCGAAATCCATATCATCAAAATTATCGATTTCATCCATGTTATCCATTTCTTCCATGTTATCCATATCTTCGAATGCCATGACACGCTCCTCCTGATAAGGTCCGAGTTCTCCAGAACGTTACGTACCTATCCTTGCGATGAATAACAACAATATCATCTATCATTGATTCTTCATGCAATAACTTCTAAATTAGCTAATGGTACCACAACTTCTTCACCCTGCTCTAGGCGTACACGAGCAGATTTTGTGCAGATTCGATTGGGTAAGGGTGCTACGCCAGGCAAGATACTTACCAGTGTCCCAACTTTACCAGCATATGGAGCCCTAACAATGTGTACGCGTTGATTGGTAGAAAATATTTCGCTGTCGCGAGGCATAGCCGGCTGTCCAGATGCTGGTAATTCAATGATCACCTCTGGTCGCTCTCCTGTAAAACGGTTCCATTGAACTGCATTTACGACTACATCCCGGCGGTCATTCGTCGTGAGCAGTTTGAATGCGTCCATATTCATTGGCTTGCGCCCGAAGCCCTGGATAATGATGATTGGGTAGGGCATTGACTCGGCAAGGGGCAATAACTCAACATTAATACTAGTCAATATCAAAGCTCTTAATGGATACTCAGCCGCTGCGGTAAGCAGTTCTGGTTGGCTGCAATGACCACCCAACACAACTACGCCCCGCATGCTCACATCAAGACGATCGGCATCTAAATGATCACCTGAGTCTTGGATCATCACCTTCAACAAACCATAATCAACTTTACCATTGCCCCAAACACCCTGGATGATCGCACCTGTGGTTTCAACAACCACACCACGATCAGCAACTAAATCAACTATCGTACCGGATAACCCAGCAAAAAGTTGAAAAGGTGACTGAGACACCTCTAGTAATATTTGCCCAGACCCAGCAACTACTACCTGTCCATCACATGGTGATCGTACAACCCGCTGAACGAATCCAACCGGACCAGCTAGGACGTCACCCTCCGAGACCTCTGCTCCAGCGCTGCACAGAATTTGTCGATCTGCTTCCGCTGCAGATATACCCAACGCTCGAGTGATATCCAGCATGATGTGCTCTGGATTCAAAATTGCTTCAGCAACAACATCTGTCGCACTAACATGCTGTCCTTTGCGGACGACTAAACGTCCAGGTACGGGGAGCAGCTGCTCGCGTCGGATTGTCGCAATGGGTAAAATGTGTACAACTGGTGCAATCATATCGCGTCTGTTAAAAAAGTGGATGCAAGTAAAGTACCAACCAAAGATATCAAATCAGCCACCTAGCTGCATGAGCCATCTTCTGTTCTCTTCTCTACGCTTTGCCATATCGCTTGATAATCTAATTGGTCTACCCCGAGCATCGAATATAACACCTAAGGCGCCGCCGATCACCTGTAACTTCCCACTGCGCCCTGGTCCACCCATTCCAACATCCGCACGCTGGAGAGGGCTGAGATTCAAGCGAGCAGATTGTCCAATTGGTAGCGGCAGTGTTGCCAGGGAACCCTGTTTTACTACCAGATCCTGTTCATTGCCGTCATCAGTTTGCATTTTCACTTTCAGGATGGGTGTGTTTGCTCGAACATTTGAAAGCGGAGATATCACCGTCCCAAGATTGACAAAAGCGCTCGTTTCAAGGACTTGAACAGGTAAAACAGGATTGACCGCCGCTACAGAGCCAATCGCCGAGATGATATGGCTTTCATCAAGTACAAACGTTGTTATGCCAACTGGTTGGATCCCGTCTAGCAACATTATTAGCGAATGCCCCTTACTTGGTGCACAAGTTAGGACACTTCCAGAAGCCAGTATCGGTTCAAACTGTGGGAGTAATTTTTGACTGCTTCGTCGAGCTAGGGGCAAAAAATCCGCAGCAAGCCTATTTATAGATAGCCTCATTGCTTGCCGAGCTAGCGCTTGTTCGATATCGAGATCTTCATTTGTAGCAGGTATGCTAGCTGGGTATAGAGCCTTCGTATGCAAGTAATCCTGCAAATAATCTCTGCTGACATCCTCGTGCAACCAACGGGATATGCTCTGTAATGAGGTGTGGGTTAACAACTCTTTGAGCTGCGAGCCTAAACTATACTCCGGATATACTCCGAGAGATATTTTTCCAGAAAATCCTGCGGCGATAATTGTCGATCCCGCACCCACATTTACCCCCAGCACACCTTTTTTAGGGTCATATATCTTGCTCAGGAAACGAATAATACGGCCGAACGCCGTCGCAGACGGCAACATCTTGCCCTCAGACCAACGATCCAGTTCCTGAACACCCGAAATCCTGCGAGCCTGTACTTTTCCAACCAACTTTGCCAGTGGTATGTGAACTGCTGAAACCCGCTCGGCCCCTAAAGTAGGACGAATATTAGGTGCGCAATCTACAGAAACGAGGCTTCCCATAATTTGTTTCACTTCTTCCTGAAGTGTTTCATTCCCTGCAAAGAGAACTTCTGGTTTCTTCTCTTTCGGAATCAAATAACTTGCTAAGCCAACCGACTCCAATAATTGAATTACAGATTGGGAAGCACCACCATTGGTTCCACCCGCAACAATGATCAAATCAGGGCTATGTTTGATGATGGCGTCGATTCGTTCTGCTGGATTGCGAGGGTCATTCAATCCGATACTATCAACCACTTTCGAGTAGGTTGACTCCGCAACTCGACGGACACTGCCAAGCGAAAGATCATCGAGCAAACCCAACACGATGACTTTCAACGGCGGCCCAGCAGATAATGTTGCAACAATCTTGTCAACTCCCGATCCATCTATGCGTGTTGGGATGATGAAACTGCCATCTGATCCAATGATGATCCGACCAGTTATAGCTTGTAAACGGTCAAGAGCAATTCCAATACCTTCTCCAATGTCCTTATACGGTGCATTTACTGTAGTAGGAGCTGTTCCCGACGCGATAAAGCGATACCGGCTATCGACGACATCAAATAGAGCAGTGCGCGTATTGGTCGTCCCAACATCAATCGCTAAAACCGAGTCTGCGCTGGCGGATGATCGACTCATAACCTATCCAATTCCAAAAATGGCAAGCATAAAATTTACTACATAAGTAGTTCTTTCGATCAAGGCAGTCAATGAAGCCGAAAAAACTCCGGCAAATATCACACCTAATGAAGTGCCAATAAATATTTGACCGATCCAGTTCAGAATCACAGCCCAACGTGGTTTTTCCAGATCGGGTTCAGATTTTGAGCGAACACCAAAATGGAAATACAACAATGTAGTTATGGTTCCTACCAGAATAATCACCGCTTTAATTAGGTTGATGAGCCAGCTAACACCATTTAAGGCAGCAGAGAAGTCAAACAGCTGGAATGTAGCATTTATGAGTGGGAAGATCGTTCCAATAACTGCTCCGCCGACCGCAACGGCAACACCAACTCCAATTAAATAGGCGATTGCCGGATTCCCGATACGGGTTAATCGTGGAGATAATTTAAATATGAGCAAGATTCCCATAACTAACGGGAACAGGATATACAAGCGATCATTTTGAATACCAAACAGGAGCGGTTCCAATAATTGAGGCCAGATCACGCTGTACCAGGCTACAACAGCCGCATATCCAGCCGCAACACCAATAAAAATATATATCGCCACCCGGAAGAAGATATTATCACCGATGATGTAACTAAAAACCATCAGCGTTAGGGCAAAACCTATAACGGCACCTAGCAGGTCGGGGAAGCTAACACTCGTTAAGCTCATCCCTCATCCTTTTGTGCAAGGAAATTTGGCAGCTCAATCTTTGGAACCAATTTGTACACCAAACCGGCAACGATTATGAGGACAACACCTGCAATTGAGGCACGAGTAAAGGCATCCCAATAAATCCGCCCAAGCCCCAAACGGTTCAACAAGGCTTCATATGAAGCTCCTCCAGCAACTCCAGATACAAACCCCTGCAACTGGTTTGATTGATTGTCATAATAAGGTCGGACCATCGGGTCAGCTTGTGCACTCAATGCCATAATGAGCGGTTTATCTCCAAGCATGGGCTGTACCTGTTCGATCCATGCCCGAGCCTTATCTGGGTCCTCGGTAATTACGGCAGTCAGTGCAAATTGCTCGAGGCTGATAATATCAGCCAGATGTTCACTTTCCCATACATGGTCACCAGTAATAGAATAAGGTAAAACTTGCCTGGGTGCCTGAGCAAAAGCAAATAACCCAGAGTGCCCACCTGGTATAAAGCCCAGGTTTGTGTACTGGTCAGGATCACTATATTGATGCTCAGATCGTATATTGACAGTATTAATTAGATGTTCCGCCTGCGCCGGACCGGTAGTGGTTGTCGAAACAACAGTTAAATATGCCCCTCGGATCATTAAATGATCGAGCAGTACAGACGAAGCCGCCTCCATCTCGGCAGATAAGCCAATGTCGTAATCAACGGCAAGAAGTACTGGTGCGCCAGCAGGAATATTATTAACCGCTGAATTAACACCAAATACCTCGGGGGGGAATGCTGGGAGAGGCTGTGATTGACTCCCAACAAATATCGTCCAGGCAATAATCGCGACCAGGATCGAGAAAATGACCACCCGAAAAATACTTTGGGAAGTTACAACCGGTTGGTCTGGAATCGGTGCTGAAATCCCTTCGCTCTGAATTAGTTCATCCAATATCGCAATTTGTGCGTGCTGTTTCTCTATTATGTTTAACTTTACAGACCCCACAGCCGGCTTGACAAAATCTGAAAACTCTGGTTCTGCTGGTAGCACACCTTGCAGTCCTGCCAATGGCCCACTAACTTCAACTTGATTTTCGGCAGTTTGTAAACTGCCGATCTCTGGAGTCACTGCTTCCACAGGCTTCATTGATTCCATCCAGATTGGAAGCTCTCCATGCTCAACTGAATCCGAATCATCAGCAACCGATTCATCCAGACCTAATTGGGAGACAAAATCATCATCCTGAAGATCGGTTAGCTCACCTTCAAAGAGTTCTGCATCATCAATCTGGGGGGGTTGATCTAGCACATCTGAAGCATCGTCAATTGCTAGAATATTTTCAGTCAGCGTATCTTCTTCGATCCATTCCAAATCAAGGTCCCCAACATCATCTTCCTCTTTGAAAGAGATGGGAGGGATTTCTGGAGATGATTTCTCTAGAGCTGCCAACCAGTCAGGCACGTCTTCGCTTGATGATACTAATTCCGCTTCCTCCTGTATATCATCAGCAACAGAACTCAAACCTGCTAGCCATTCAGGTGCTTCACTTTCTGCATCATGGTCCGCATCTGACGTAAGTAAATCATCTTCCTCGTCATATGGAACGCTATCACCACTCAGTGCGGTAACAAACTCGGATTCATCCACTCCAGGCAGTTCTATTTCACTGGTAGATTCATCGATTTCACTTCCTTTAGATTCTGAAGACAACCAGTCAGGAAGCTCGTCTACATCCACTAAATCCAGGTTATCAAGACGGTCAGTTAATCCTAATGGGGAGTCGGCTACATCTTCATCGCTACTCTCGCTAGTAACATCATCTTGAAAGATAACACTGGCTCTATCTAATCCTTCCTCTAAATCATCTTTTCTAGCAAGATCCAGATTGTCATCCCACTCTATATCGAAAGACTCGTCAGACTGAGAATCATCGTCTACTTGCGAGCTCTCTTGTTCAAGTTTATGAAGGGACCTGATCTGCTGCAGCCATTCTGGAGCGTCCTCATCCATGCTTGGTTCGATCTCTAAGCTAGGAATCTCAAGGTCGTCATCCTCAACGACAGGTGATGGGAATACCTGATCTGTTTGCGATTTGGGGATTCTGTCTTCAAGTACCTGCTCGTCAATGAGATCGCCGAAATCCTTATCTTCATCATCCCATGAAGTATCATCTTCCACAGACAAATCCGGTAGCCCGCCGCCATCCACGCGCAAATCCGCCAACCAATCCTGTCCGTTATTGGTTAAGTCTGCATCAGGCAGTTTGAACACATCGTCAAACGCAGGCTCTAGGTCTGATGTTAGATTATCCTCCGACTCATGTACGCTCCCACCCAAATCCTGTAACCAATCTGGTGCGTCAGATTTTTGTTTTTCGATTGGGGCTGGGGGTGCTTGGTCAGTTCGGGTAATACTTTCATCTGGTAGATTCGAAATAATTAGCGGTTTTAATCTAGCCTGACAGTACTGACATTCCTCCAGATCAGGCGGATTATCTTTCCCGCACATCATGCAGCGATTATCACTCACCATTAACCCCCATAAGGCCGATCAGCACCGATAAGCACCCGCAAACCGGTAGCTATTGTACCCAATCCTATCCCAATTAAGATCCCGCGCGCACCCGCAATCGCCGGTATCTCAGTAATTAAGGAACGAATTCCACCTGGACCATGCAGCCCTGGTATGGCTACTCCAAACCACGGTACCGCTAGGATAAGCATCACCAATACAGTCACAATGAATACTATAGATATCAAATTAAAACGATCCTTGAACATCCTAGCAATTGAATAAATTAGAACAACAACTAATATCGCCATTAAGCTCTGTTCTACTGGCATCTGAATATGATTGAAAATCCAAAGCGACCATTCGCCCGTCGGACCAAAAAATCCAGCAACCATTAGGGTAAGTCCAAAAGCAACCAATAAAATGATGCTGTATGGATTCTCTCCTGGATCTTTGGAAAATTTCTTCCAATGCACACTGACCAAGTTAATAATGCCGACGATGACAGCAACTGTCATCAGCAGGATTGCCCACCTAACAAAAACATCGCGTAATGTGATGAGAATGGGGAGATCGATAAAGTATCCCAAGAGGACAATTAAGCCAAATGCTATGGCAATTGCAGTTGAGAATGGAAATTTCATATCAAGCCTAAAAATTTTAGCAGCGCACCTATCAGAATGACACCCGTTATCGTCCAACGCAAAATATCCTGCGCCTGAAGGCTAGCTATGTGAACAGGTTCTCCGTCTAAGTACGCATCAACTGCGTAGAAATCTTCACCGATTAGCGCTTCATGCGTTGTTCCAAACATAACTGCCTGTGCGGGCAGATTATCACTCCCTGTGAGGCAAACGCCGCCTGTCCTTTGAGTGGCATCCGTAATGAGCCCAACCTCACTACCAAGATGGCCCCCCACAATCGTTGAAGAAACCTTTTCATCATAAATTACCGGTAAGGTCCCAGCAGCATATGAAAAGGGTGTTGCACCACTCATGCGGCCGAGAGTTGAGTCAAATTTATCCTGTTGATTGAGATCTCGGTAGGCTGCCTGCATAGTATCGCGTGCCAAAACAGAGGTTGCTCCTTCACCACTGGTGATTATTGGAGGCTTATCACTCATTGAAGCTATTTTCGCGACTCTCCTACCAATACTCAAACCAATCAAACTACCAACTCCAGGGATCCCGAGGAGGCCTCCCCAACCGATAGAAATATGCAAACGGCCACCTGATTCCACTGCTAATCCAATCGCATCTTGTATCTTGTCGAAACCAAGATTCCTTCGCCTTGGAGTCAATGTGCGATCACGGCCTCGCAGCGTAAAACCCATGATCAGTCCCAAAAACAAGAGTACGAAAAGTAATCCTGCTAATTTCATTGACAACAGGGCAGATATATTCACCGTTGAACTCCGTCCTGTAAAAAAGAGATAAACAGCCGAGATTGTCGTGGATCTTCAAACAGATCAATTAATGTAGACATGCGGCGATCAGAAAGAAAGACCGATGCAATGGGCTGAGAGAAGTAAAGGAACTGCGCAATAACCAAGCATAATGGACCAAGAGAATCTATTAAAGTAG
>JBFENN010000066.1:0-17198 GCA_041551115.1 Anaerolineales bacterium | reverse complement strand
CAAAACCTGTCTCGTTCCGCTTGCCCTCTGTTGTGCTTCAACTACTCTTTCCTTAGCGTCGTTCATCACATGGTCAGAAATCGCCTTATCGATGCTGTATATAACGTCCTTCATGTGCTTCAGAGATTTCTCAACCTCTTTTTTGTGCCGGTCCATATCTGCTTTAGCCTCCTCTAATAACGCCAGTCGCGTCAGGTTATCGTGATCCGAAGATCGCCGATAGCTAGCTGATGCGTATGGTATATGGTCGGAGTCATTTGGCATTGCTTAGTTACGAAATTGCCTCGAATGTTGGGTAGGGCGAGTCAAGCACTAATCTACAGCTTCCTGTATCACTGTTTGCCTTGAGCCTGAAGGTTGCGCCCTTGCCCGCATCTGCTGCCAGCATCGTCAGATTCGCGCCCATAATTGTTCTGCTGGTAAACGATATCGTTCTGTCTGCAGTTACCGTGGCAGGCGCTTTCAAGTAAATGTCATACGTCGCGCCACGAGTAAAAACATTCTGTGGTTCAGACCCATATGGCTTTGCATCAATCGTGCAGTTTCCGTCAGGCAGTGTCAGTACGTACCTGTCGCCCTTTGCTTCAGCGATCTGGAATGTAGCACCAGAAGCAATTGTCTCAACATGCTCAATAGGATCACCATGTAACTTGCGTATTCCATATGCGCCGCCGCCATCTCCGAATTTTCCCTTATAGGACGCATTAGTCGATGGGAGTTTTACAGTTCTGTAAGTCGCATTCGCCGTGCGTGAGTTACGCATATGCCCGTAAGTAGCATGCGCCGGTATCTGATTATTTATCCAATCTACAAATCCTGATCCTCCCTGAGATGAGATAAACGCATTATTAACTGTGCCACTGCCGTAGCAATCTCGAAGCGTTACCATCATCGATGGGCCGCCAGCAGTAACGCTCATGCCTGTTGATCCTCCCTGTATTTTTGCTCCATAACCTACATTAGCAGGATCGTTGCTGGTAAAGTCGTTAACATCCATCAGTGAGAACTGGCAGTTATCAAATTTAATGCGATGCACGAGAGAGCTATTTGTGTGGTCTACGTAAAAGTATCTACGCACAGCCTCAAGATAACTATTAGTCACTGTTATTGCCTCAGTTCCTACAGACCCCTCCCTGATGAATGTGCCCAATCGCATAACCCAAGCACCATCTATAAGCATGACATTGCCGCCGCCAGGCCCAGGACCGACGCCAGAAGTCCATCCACTATCTATGCACGTCATCGCCATCCATGATGCGTCGTTGTTAGACCCTTCAGAACCCCAGCCGCAATTCCTGAACTGTACGATATCAACATTGCCTCCAAGTCTCACAGCCGTTAGGAAACGGGTGAATCTTGTATGCTCAAACACAAACTGTGTTGTATCGTCTATTGATAAGGGGTATTGATGACCGGAGAAGCGCACACGCTCCATTTTTCCGGAGTGCAGTACAAACGCTCCGTAACCAGTACCACTTAGAGCGGCCACAACAATTCCAACACCATCAGGCGTATCTGTTAAAGATAGCGGCACACCTCCTGTTGTAGCAGCAAGGAGACTAAAATCACTGAAATGCGCCTGATACGATCTATTACCGACATCAATACCAACTGGCTCAGTGATTTGCATCAGTGGTGTAGATTTATTAGACCTTACGTCGAGAAACCTTGTTACTGCTGGACCCATGCCGCGAAATCGTAAACCCCATCCACGACCTTCTATATCATCGACTATTCTCGAAGATATTTGTAAGTCACCATCAATAATAAAATCTCCGGCCCCAAAATCAGCATGTACTTGACCCTGGGTTGTGTCATTTAGATATGCGTATATTTCCGCTGTCTGATCGTTGCCGGTTGGTTGTAGACCAATTACTACATTGCGTATCTCCGCCTTTGTCGCAGCACTTGCGTTCGCCGGGTTTCGTATAGTATCCAGTGGGATCTTTACGTTATTCCCTGTTGATACATCAACACCCGGTAGTACGTCGTCAACCGCATCATCGACTAAAGGGTCCAGTAATGTAATCTTTGTATCAGCCATTTATGCGGTCTCCAATAACAGCCTGTCACCAGACTCAAGTAATAAATAGTCGCCAGATTCGAGTAGCAATGCGCTACTTGCAGGAGCAGATATCCTATTTGATACCCCAATACTCAGATCATCATCAAGCGACACCCACGGGCTAGGCCCGCTGTGATCGTAGATCGCTATAATCACATCGCCATACGATAGCGGCCCACCGGACACGCCAAACGTCAGGCACTTACTATCGCCACTGACGCCCTCAAGCGAGGTAAACGTCCAGGTCGTAGTGTCACCGTTGACGCTTAGCGTCCAGTTGGCCCACGGCTGGCTTTGGTCCTCACCAACTAACCCACCATACTCCTCACAGAAACATAGGGTAACGTGCTGGCGCGAAACGTCGCCGTTCTCGTCTACTGTGGAGGCGGAAGGGCAGCTCGGCGCACAAGCGTTTTTAAGCGCCAGATTAATGCAAGACAGCGTTATTGACATCAGTAAAGACCGGTTATACCTGTGGCATTTGTGCCAGTAGAAAACACCTGCTTAACCCTGATAGGCATAATTCCGACAGCCCCGGTAAAAGTAACCGTGTCACCGTTCACCATCGTAACTTTCAGCGCACCAGAAGCGCCCACATGGACCGCTCTTGTATTGATTGAGAGCATCGCTGTATCGCTTGGGGTAATGGCAAAAGCCCCTGTTGCCGGCTCGATATCATAATTGGACATTTTCATACTCTCCCGAGTTGTTTTGCATACTTGTGCTAAAAAATTCTGTCACTACATCCAGGATCATTTCTCGTTGCACTTCAGCTATTTTCCGTTGCGCTATCTCTTTGTCCGCTTCGATCTTCGCCATTGCGACTTGATAATCGCGCAGAGAATCCATGTCTTTGACGGATATCTCCCGATCTTTCATGTTTTTGGTAGCTTCCAGCTCTTTGATCTGCGCTTCTTTTTCCTGGAGTAATTGCTTGCCCTGCTCAATGATGCTCATGAGCTCCTGAGCCTTTTGCTCAGCCTGAGCGATAGCAGACTGCGCCTCTGGCGGCAATCCGTCCATTTCATCCAGGTCTTTGATCTGCTGCGGCAGCATTGCTTTCAGTCGTTTAGCAATCTCATCAGCTCCAGGCCAATCCAAAGACTTTGCAACCAGATCGCCAATAATCGGCGCGGCATCGGGAAAGGCGCGTAACAACTCTGTCATCTGAGTTGCCGCCTCTTCTCTCTTGGTTGAAAAGCTTGGGCCAGTATCCACAACTAAATCATATTTGCCGGCAGTAAGATCGTGGATCTTGGTCATGCCGTTTACGACAAATTCCTGATTGATCTTTACTGTTTCCGGCGTTTTGTCGTATCCAATAACCCGAAGCACTCGCGGAGTGTTGTACACATGAGGTATCAGGTCGAGCAAGACGCGCCCTGCGTATTTGATTGCCCTGGAAAGATTGTCGATAAAATGAAACGTGGAAACGTCGCCCTCTCTCTGGCGAGCTTTAATCGCTACACCTGAAGTCTCGTTGCTTCTTTGCCCTAAACTGGCGTCATAAAGCCCCATAATCGACTTGAGGTCATCGCTAGACATCGCGGCCTCTTGGATTGCACCCAGATCGCCAACCCCTGGCTGCTGTCTTGTCGGCTGAACTTGACCGTCGTACTCGATGAATGGATGCGCTTCTACGTTAGCTGTTTCCCACTTGCGCATATCTGTATCGAACGCACCGACCGGCCCCATCCAGGGCATTTTAGACCTTAGCCCCAGGCTCTCCGTAGCAGCCGACCGCCAGTAGTTAAAATTCCGCTGGCTATCTTTCGACTGCCTGACCAGACTCTGAAAATAACGCTTATCCTCAATAATTATCTCATCGCCAAAAACCGGGATAATCGGGATATACCTGCCCGGCCAATCGGTCTCATCCAGCACTTCAGCGCCGCTGATTACGTATTGCTTAACCTTCCATGTTTTGCTCTCTCGACTCTTAACAACTTCCAACTGTTGCGCGTCAAACAGGTTTTTATTCTCTTCGTACTGATCGGAGTGGATCACCTGGTCATTGCTCAGCAGCAATAGTTCTGTGTCTACTTCTTCCCGAACCCAATATTCCGCAACCCGGACACTATCTTCGTTTACCCAGCCTAGAGTGTCGTTGCCATCCCAGTTAGAGACATCGGCGTTAGGATATGCATGCTTAAATTCCTCCTTCGACATAGTTTCTTCAATGAAGCACCACCCCCAGTCGCTGGCATCCACTGCAACAGAGTGCGGATCGAAATAAACAGAAGTCGGGTTAGCTATGCGCTCGATCTTTAAATCCAAGTCGAATGCATCGTCATTGGCATAATCGATATCAATCCGGAAATACCCGAACCCGCAAGTAACCGCGTTTTCCAAGGCAGAATCATACGCAACATCTGCGTTGCTGGTCGTTTCGATGTTTCTGATTAGGCTGTTGACGATCTCTGCGGTTTCCGGATCGGAGTAGTCATCAACAGGCATAACCTTAATCGACGGGCTGTTTAGGCGGGCATCGTTTACCACCTGCCGAATAAATGCCGGCAATCGATTGATTGTCAGGCAAGGTCTGCCGTCCTGCTCTCTGCGCCGTTTGATATCTTCCGGCCACTGCTCGCCAAGGCGCGAAAACTTTACATCGTCAATCGCATCCTCTCGGTTTTTAGACCAAGCATCCTCAGCCAATTTAAACCGTTTTTTAGCGACTTCTAAAACTTTAGACATTCTGTCTCCCGACAGTAGTTAATTCATCCACGCATTCTTTCTTGGTAATGCGCGACCGCTGTTCCGTCTTATCCCACCTTCAGGAACGGCAAGTCGGCGCATCATCCATGCGTATCTGGTAGCCGACATTAAATCATCCAGTTCTTTTATAACCTTGCCATCTTTTCGATGGTAAAGCCTGAACTCTTCCCACCATTCAGCCAAGTGAGAAGCAACCCGGAATCGGCCCGTCTGCATTGCATCCAGCATTTCCATGAGTCCAGCTTCTACACCGTTCGAACCATCTGAAAACGACGCCTTTTCAGGCATCATCTTCAAACCGTGGTCAGCATATGATTCTTTTAGCTGCTTTCCGCTTTGCTTGTCGTGCTGCAAGCCATCATGAGGCCATGCCCAGGGCAACCATGCGCCCCAGGGTTTCAATGCCCCTGAGTGGATTAGAGGCGTTTGCTCTTTGCGCTTATATGCCTGTGTGACATAAAAAATATCCGCATCTCTATCCCAGCAACATTTAGCAGCAGCAGTGGGATGATCCCAGCCAAAGTCGATGCCACCCAACCAAACGAAATGCGCGGGGAATTGCTGTATAGCCGCATCATAAGCCAGATCTGACTCAGCTACCGGAAATATGCGACCTGAGCCAAGTGTCGGTATACCTCTTGCTCTGGCTTCTCTTTCATGCGCCGGGAATGAGCTGATAATCCTCGCTCTTTCTTCTGGCGGGATATGTTCAGCGTCTTCAATATTCATGTTGGTATCTGATCTATCTTCAGACTCGCCCAACAAAAAGCGCCGCACTACTTCAGACATTCCGAGAAGCGGGGTAAATGTCGTGTACACCATGCCTCTTGTCGCAATGGTTCGCGCCAGACCTTCGTCATAGATTTCTTCTGGTGGCTCTTCGTCGTACCAAATGACATCAATCGGTGGACCCTGCCACTTTTGGCGTCCCTGCGCATAATATTTAAATCGCAATGTTGACCAGCCACCAGACTCGTGCTTTATCTTCACGTAGTCCAGCAAATCAGCAACACCCATTGCAGGCCTTGATTTACCGATCAGCCGATTAGGTATTACCCCGGTTCCGATATCTCCTAACAAGCCGAGTAAAGCCCGTTGTGGGTTATCCCTGGTTGTTTCTCCAGTATCCGAGCTTGCCCATGCGACGATAGGTCGATCATATCGTCTGCCATTCCACCAGTCAGGATATTTGCCGGTCAAGTGGATTGCCATTTCCATAGCGCCGGCAAATGTCTTACCGTTTTGGTTGCCTGCCCTTAGCAGTCTTTCCCTGAAGCTTACACCATCAGCATGAAAAGCTTTCTGCTTAGCATACGGCTGATAATTCCCCAGGTAATCAGTGCTTCTGCGGCTCGCTTGCTCTTGCAGAAATACCAGTAGCTGCTGCTTCTGAGACAAGTCTTGCAATTTCGTTGTCAATGGCCTCATCGCTCATTTCGGACAAGGTGACTTCGATGCTTTGCTCTATCAGCATTTCTTTCGGAACAAACCTTGAGATTGCAATCAGTGTATCCAGTGGCTTTTCTTTCAAGCAATCATAGATAATTTCAGATATCGATCTACCGTCATCCTCAGCCATAGCCATTGCGCGAAGGAATGCGCCTCTTACTTGCGCTGCTATATCGTGACTGCCTTTTGTCCTAGCCATTCTTTGAACACTATCTTCTTGATTTGTTACGTTACGTAACATTTATGAGCAAGCATAAAAAAACCCGCAAAGCGGATTAGTCGAATCCTTGTGGATGTTCGAATTGTGTAGTTCCGGGCGGAATTATACACACTAACTGTGTGTATAGACTATCGCGCCGCCCTTGTCAATAGTGTTTTGCTATCTGTTTTCCGCATATACCCGCTCAGCCAGCAATGCGCGTTGTGGATTGAATGCTTATATGCTGTCACTCCGCGATTCAGCTTTTTAGCCTGATCTGCCTGTGTTCCGGGTTGGCCGTACCTCCAGACAAGGACGGTCCACATTTCAGCCGGCATCACGCTTATTGCTTCGTGGATATGCCTTAATCCTTTTGGGGGGATAATTTCTGGGAGAATCGGCCCCGCTTTGCCGCCTGGAATCCTGAACTCATACGATTTTGGATATCCAAGCCCACCGGAAACTTGGCGTTCCATCCAATAAAACCAGTCTCTCAGTTGGTTATCGATGTGTTCAATCACTGTCTAACTTATCCCCTAATCGAACTCCCCGGAAGCGTAAAATACACCCAGGGGGAGTTTGCCTTACCCTTCAGTGCTCTTTGTCGCATTGGTTGCGGCTTGTGCTCTCTTGCGCCTTGCTCGCCTTTCTCTCGCACCCATCGTTTCACCGTATCTGTTTTTACGCCGTTTCGCTTTGCGATTTTGTGTATTTCGGAGTCTGTCATGTCAAACGATGCCCGTGCAGTGCGCAAGTCGTATCGGTGCAGTTTCTTACCTGTTCCTGCCATGTTCCCGCGTCGCAAGGATCATAGATGCAATCCTCACACTTTGCGTTAATTGCTGCCCGCATTGATGTTGGGTTTTCTGCTGCTTTTTCTGCTGGCGTTTTTCGTGCGGGAAGTCCTTTTGCAACTCTGTCGGCCATTTGCTTTTTCGCTGCATCTCTAGCCTTATCAAGCTGCATTTTCATTTCTTCGCTGATATTGCTCATAAAATACTCCTGATATTCGTAAAATCTGCCTGTTTCTCTGTGCTTCCTGCATTGCCACCAGAATTATCTCTCAAAAGATAGGCTAGGGTAGCGGGTCGCCTATTTCGTGCGCTTGTACGCGCTTAGAATGCGCCTACTCCCAAACCTCCATCAGCTCGCCGCCAAGTTCTCTTGCCAGTTCTGCGAGCTCGCACTTTCTTCTGATCCTGCCGCGAATGATCGCTTCGTCTGTGACTTCGTGTGAACCCTTGCTGTGAATTGTGATGCTCGGCCCCCGGTTCGGCTTAATGGAGTTGGCCTGTTTAGCCTCTTTGGTCGGTTTAGGTGGTTTTTTTGCGTTCGGTTTCATTTTTCGCTTAACCCATGTACATGATCGGCAGCTCTCAGCCTACC
This sequence comes from Anaerolineales bacterium, assembly GCA_041551115.1. Classification (GTDB taxonomy): domain Bacteria; phylum Chloroflexota; class Anaerolineae; order Anaerolineales; family UBA4823; genus DAOVXM01. Next base: position 9,381 of record JBFENN010000066.1, on the reverse strand, counting down.
AGCGTAGACCGCGTTTTTGATTTGCACTATTGACCAATGTTCGATAAATCCAGCCGCCATGAATTTGTAACCATAGTAGAACGGTTGCCTTTTCAGGATTCTTTCAACCGCATCAATGACCGTTTCTATTTTCTCGCCCTGTTCGTATTTCATCTCTCGCCCTCCAGTTCTCCAGTGATAAAGATTTTTTCGAACAGATCATCCAGCGGAGTATTGTTGCAAGTGTACTCCCTGCCCTGCGCATCAACGTATTGCGTATGGTCGTGGTAGTAAGCAACTGCCTTGATTACGTGTTCCGCTTCCAGTGCAGCCGCTGTGTCTGCGTCCAGTTCTTTCGAGTATGTTTGTGTTGTCATCTCTCGCCCCTCGATTCGTCTCTCGGTTGTAGGTTCCTGATCCAGGTGTTTGCTTCTCTCCTGCCGGCGCCCTGTTTCATTAGCGGCCGCTTTTCTGCACAGGATGCCCTGCGCCACTCGGTAACGTAGTCTTGCACGATGTTGCGATGCTCGATAACCGGGAAAGCACGTAGACACTCGTTTACGTGCTCTGCATCCGAACACAGAACTTCCACGTCGCGAGTCTTGGCAAGCGCCAGAATAACCGCCGGGTAGCACTTGCGGGAGCAGAAGGCAGCAAGTTCAACGTCGCGCTCCACGTACGGAAACCAGTCTCTGTTCATCGGTTCAAAAACTCCCTTCTGCGCTCTTTCGCCATTTTGATGTACTCATCCTTGCCAATTTCTTGCATCTCTTCAAGCTCGGCTTTCAGTTGTCGGTCGAATCTCTGCTGAATCTTGTCAACAGGTTCCCTGGCCGGCTTGCTGCTGGTGTTCCCGTTGAAGTGGTTCCAGCAGTACCACCTGTCTGATCCTGTAGTGCTCGTTGTGAACGTACCCTTGCCGGTGCATCCAGTAACGGCACAAGGCAGCGCAAGGATCGCCTCAGTGCGTTGTGGACGGTCTTCTGTCGGGAGTTCTCGGTAAAGTTTGAGGAACATACCAGGAGACGGCGGCCCGTCGAATACTGCTGGGCATTTCGATATCGTTTTTCTGATCTTCTCAGGATTAAGATTTTCCGATACGAAGACGTGCGCCCAAATCGATAATCTCTGCTTCACCTCTGCCGGCGTTTTGGGTATTCCCCTCCAAAGGGGTCCGTAGGCTGAAGAAAAGGTCTGATCCAAAAGGTTCATCAACATTTCGACCGAAGAGTTCGTCTGTAACCCTGCCGTTGATCTCGGATTGTGTAAGTTGTTTTGCATATCGGTTCCCGTTGTTTTTCAGTTTGTCAGGAAAAATACCTTGCCAACCGTTGGCGATTGTCAGATCGACACACTGACGCTGTGATTCCGGCGTTAGTTCTGAGAGAAGTTTAGCCGCTTTTTTCTGTGCGAGAGGCGTCCAACTATCGCGCACTTTTTTGACCTTGTGAGTTGTTCGATATTCGTGTAGGTCAGACCACGCCTCCGAGTCTAAATTTTCCACCGCTTGATCTGAGGGCGGTTCCCCCCCGGGGGGGACTATAGGGGGGGTTATGTTTCTATTCACAGTTTCATCTATAAGGAGTGGGTCCTCGATTTTTGTCAGATTTGACAGGGGTGTGGTGTCAGATTTGACACTAGTGACAGATTTGACACGGGTGTCAGATTTGACAGGGGTTTGCTCAGTGTTTATGCGGGGTTGAGTCAAATCGAATGAATTTTTGTGCCCGACTGTGGATATCCTGTGGATAAGTCCATTTTCTGCCAGATTATCGAGTGCCCGGTAGACTGTTCTTTGGCCTAAATTTGTCAGTCTTGAAAGGGTTGAAATCGACGGGTTGCACTGCTTAGTTTTGCAGTTAAAAGCGTTGGCTAAGGCGACCGCTACAGTTGCCGCTTGAGTGCTGCTTTTAGGATGCTCTATCACCCGCATCAGCCACTCTAATTTATCCGCTGTTGTTCTCACTTACTCTTCCCCCTCCCCCCAGGCCCCCGGCTCTCGATAATAGAGTCGGCACTTGTCGCCGATTGTCGGGAAACCACACATCCCGCACATGCAGCCGTTGTGTGTCCAGTTTTCGCACGGTTTGCAGTTGTCTTTTGGATCAAGCTTAGTCTCTGGCGTGGCTTTCATAATCCGCACCCACCAGCACAATACAGCTCGTCTTCCAGCTCAATTGAACCCTGCGCATCATTCAAATCTATTGCAGATAACGGTTTTAAAGATCGGTGCAGATATGCTACTCCTTTTACTCCGCATGTTTTTCTGATCTGTTTGTCAAAATCACATGCATCTGCAAATTCTTCAGGCGACTGGCGCGACATTGCCAACCATTCCCGATCAGACCTGTTCGGACAGCCAATGCATGAGCTTTTTTGTAGTGTGACATGCGGATAATGCTGATCCCACCACGCCATACAATCCGACCGAGACATTTTCAGCGGATCAATTAAAGGATAAAGGTTTTCTATCCATTGATCCTTTGGTTGCGCCGCCCTTCGTGCTTCGTCTGTTGATATGCCTATCATCACTTGGCAAGAGCCTGGCGGTATTCGTTGGCCTTTCTCATAGCCTAATAATTTGCGCTGCAATTTCTTTAGTGGCTGTATCTTGTACTCTGAGGAGCATTGTCGCCTTATCCTCCCCTCTACCCCGGTGCCAGTATCCACAAATAACGGGATTGATGCCCATCTCCCATTATATTCGCCACTGTCTGCGGTCCTGCTGATAGCTGCGTCTGCCCGGATGTTACCGGCTGATGTGATGTGAAACGGTATGCCTGCTTTGTCGCATTGTTTCTGGCACCAGTTGACATGCGAATATGTTTTTTTAGATTCCCATCCAGTGTCAGCAAAAATAACGTGATTTGGCCTTTCGATCTCACCCTTAATTGCCATAATCAACATCACTGATGACTGTACACCAGCCCCCAAGCTTAAAAAAACCATATCGATACCTCTCTTTCTGGATTGTCTTTAGTCGTTGCGTCCAATTTATTTTCTCCGTTTTCTTGGTTCGTTCTTGGTTGATTGCCGATTCAGGCAAAAAAAAGCCCCTCCGATCACTCGGAGAGGCCGATGCAGTGTAAAGCGGCAAGGGGGACGAGTCCCGGTTCCCAGGCGTAACTAGCGCGTAGTTTGAGGGGATCACCGGAGAGGGACCGCGCCGACTGCGTTTCGACCTGGTAGCCGCACTTGAAATATACCATCACTTTGCCCCCTCTGCTACTTCTTTTGTCCATTCTCTTTTTGGTGTCCAGCCTTCACAATTAAGTGGATCAGTCGATGGTCCGGTTTTCTCAAAAAATCCCCACGCTTGCCATGCTGCCGGCCGCGTTCCGCTATTCGGGTGCCGTATGCATTCTGCTATGTAAGGACACTCATCATCTGGGCACATCTGTATATCTGGCATTGTCCACTTCTCTCATATCGTTTTAGTATAGATTCTGCCTAACACTTTATTTATAGATTCTGTCCAATTGCCTGTTAGGCGGCACCAGAAAGCTGTAATATTTCCAGCCAATCATGGTGATCTTTCGGGCAGTGCTTTGACGCCAGCACCAATAATCGGTCGGCCTTGTCATCTACTTTTTCATGCCCATAAAACTCTTCATAACAGTCCGCATCATCTTCTGTTAGCGACGAAGCAATAACACGCTCTACCTTCCCTATCTGGGCTAAAAGATCCTTCATCATGTCTGGATATTTCCTCTGTAGAATCTTCATATCACCGCACTCGGTAATCTCAGAATCACAGTAAAATTTCCTCATCAATGACAATGAAGTTACAAGAGCATCTAATTCAGCGTTTTTCATTTAAATCTCCCGCCTAACAAGGCAAATTAAGTCGGACGCCTCGCTGGCGCTCGTTGCCGCTTATTTGCGGCGTTATGCGCTAGTACCAAGCCAAACCAGAGACACTCCGAAAACGGTAATGCTCGCAACCATCAAACCGCCCAACTGATCAGGTTCCCATTCCCATGCAAATAACTTATCGGTCCGGTTTCGCTGTATTTTCAACCGCTTCATTTTGTTGCCTCTTTAGGGTCATATTCATAGTCGCAAACTGAGGTGTGGTTTGAGCAAAACCTGAATCCGGTAGTTGTCACCTTCACCATTTTCATACCGCAGTGTGGGCATATTTCGTCCGTCAACTTGTGCACACAATGACCATTGCCGCAGTTCATCACTCCGCATGAGTAACCTTCGCGCCTGTAAATATCCTGTAAACTTTTCATACCTGTTAACTTTCCTTACATACCTTGCAACTCAAGGTCACAAGGAATATCAACAACTTACGCATAACAAGCAGCTCCAGCGGACCGCTAAACGCGGCGGCTGATCATGGCATTAGGTTGCTAAAATACGCCATGCCATTGCTGCACATTGCGGTACTTGTCCGTTGCCAATGGCTGTAAGTCGGTCCACCCTAGCGGCCACCCCATGAGCCACTCGACCCACGTCGGGTTCAACTGACCACCAACAACCTCTCCTAGATTCCCCTTTCCTCTGTCCGTAGCAGAATCTTTGTGCATAAAAGCTCTCGGTGTCGGTAATAGCTTCACTTGTGCGCTTAGTTTCGGTTCTCCCCTGCTGTTCCACTTTCCCGCTTCCCTGTTGCACGCATAGTCCGCTACGGGAGTTTGCCACAATCCATATCCTGTCTCGCTTGTGTGGCGCACCAACGGCGTTTGCTCCAAGCACTCCCCATTTCGCATCAAACCCCATCGCGGCAAGATCGCACAGCACTCGGTCGAGTCCTCGAATAGTGAGCATTGGGCTGTTCTCAATGAATGCGTACCTGGGTCGTACCTCGCTAATGATGCGAGCGAATTCAGTCCATAGCCCGGATCGCTCTCCAGTGATTCCCGCGCCTCTTCCGGCTGCGGATATGTCCTGGCACGGGAAACCACCCGAAACCACATCAATATGTCCTCTCCATGGTTTTCCATCAAAGGTTCGAACGTCATCCCAAATCGGGAAGGGCGGGAGAAGTCCATCGTTTTGCCGTGCGAGTAAAACGCTTGCGGCGTAGGCGTTATATTCAACGGCGCATATCGTTTTCCATCCGAGAAGCGTTCCTCCGAGTATTCCTCCACCAGCGCCTGCGAAAAGAGCCAACTCATTCAATTTAATTCCTCAGTTATCGCAACCTAACCAGCACTTCAACCCGACCGCTTCGCGGCTGGTTAAGTAGTCGTTAGGATTAAAGATCAACCTTCTTTGGCTCTCGCCACGATTGCGATTCATCTAAAAGCACGGGAAGTTCATCAAGCGCAAGGGTTTTCTACAAAAATAACACTCCAACTATCAAGAAATCCTTTACAGTTCTAAACACCTAACCAGTTTTTACAGCAGACCTCCGCTGCGCTCCGGCTGCTGCAAATGGCGTTAGGTTTTACATAGTTCATGGTGACGTTTTGCACACGGATGAATTTCTGGCTGGTAGTATCCAGGGCCATTGTATCCGCAGCAGAAGCAAGGAGCTTCATTCATTGCGCCACGCTTGAATAGCATATCTTCTAAACGGCTGACTCGACGCCGGTTTTCTTTACCAAGTTTTAGTGCAATATTTGCTACATCATCACTATCTTGGTAATCACAAAGCAGATTTTTTTTCATTTCGATCCCTATAAGCCCGCAGTATCTCAACGTGTCGTTTCAGTGCCGGCTTATCCTCCGGGTAAATCCATACCCAGCACTTAACCAGCCCAGTCTCCCGCTTGCGGGCCTCGGATTCAGCGACTCTTTGCGCTGGTGTTTTTGGCTTAGATTTTGTTGTCATCTCTCACCCACTCAAAATCAGCGTCGCAGCAGTCGCTGCTCCAGTGGCCTGTTCTGTGTATCCCGCCGATACCGTTTGTGCAGTGCGTTCCTGCGTAGGAAAACTCTTCCGGGCTAATCGTACACTCTTCGCCGCACTCATCGCAGCGGTAGACCGTCTCTGGCTCATACTCTTCTCTGTCTATTTCGTAGCTCATGATCGTCCTCCTGTCGGCGCTTCCCTGCGCCGGGATTGGTTAACTCAATACTTCTTTTGGGTTTTTACCGTAATAATAGATTGATCTTACAAATCTTCCATTGTTGTAAATCTCACCAACAACATAAACTTCAACGGCTTTTTTTATTGTGGTTGAAAACATGGTTATGGTTTGGTTTTTCATTTGCTCTCGTCCTTTATTGTTGATGTTGAGTTAACTATAGCCGTTAGTTGCTAACGTGTCAACTACTTTATTCAACCAATTCCCCGCCTATCCGCTGCCAAGTGATCGCCGCGCCTAAAGCGGCCCAAGCGTCTTTGCTCATCCCAAAGAGCGGCCCCGGCTGCGCCTTGGTTCCGACCTCCGGCCTAGCTCCGCCCCCCGATGGTTCGTAGAGCTCACGGATCGCGGCGCTGACATTAGCGTCTTTTGTCGATGTCATCCCGGTCAGATGCATTTTGACGTTGCGCCGGTAGACTCGATAAACCGGCAGTTCGTTAGCCTGAAAAGCATCGCAAAACCGACCGGCCCAGAAGCAAGTTTCAAATGTGCTCTGTCCCGCTATCTGACCCCGGCCTTCTGGCATCTCAATAATCATAGGCCCTGTGTTTTTGTAATGCTTGATAATGTAGAGCATTTCTTTATTACATACAGTTGGCCATATATCCCAAATAGTCGGAGGATATTCTCCGGTACTCACAATTACAGCGCCGCTGTATTCTGTGCCTGGGTCAATCGATAGAATGATCATGTGTCCCCCATTTAGAACTTACAATTATCATCATGTTTGCCGCTTTGCCTAATGCCGCACTTTACACAGATTGACTCGCCTCGCAGTAAACGATCACGCTCACACACAAGCGCCCCGATTATCCCATAGCACTCAGCCATAATATTGTGCGCCTCTTCAAGTGCATTACGACCACCAACACCGACCTGGCAGCGTTTCATCAATTTCTCAGCGTCTTTAGTGTTGATAGTCATAATTCACTGCACCGCATCCGCAAGCATGACCCTTACCATGTTTGCCATGCTGCGATTATCCTTTGCTGCCATCTCTTTTAGCTTCTTGTAGACGTTCGGGCTAACCGAAGTGAATATTCTGATGTCGTCCTTACAACTACTTTGCGGCGCGTTTGCCGGTTTTTTTGTGGCTGATTTCATTGTTGCAATCTCCTGTGGTTTGGTATATGTTTGCAGCATACCACTGGACGGAGGGATAATACAAGTGGAATGGGAATTGACCGAACAACAGGTTATCCGGATGTGGGAATTGGCCTTTAAAGCCGACTTCCCGCCAGGAATGGAGATTAAGGACGCATTTAACGCTGTTTTCCTCCACAAAGGCGGGGAGTGGATTTCAAACTTCAAACAAGAGAGGACGAGACAAAATGAACAAAACTAACCAGAAACAAGTGCTTAAACTGATGCAATCATGTCTGGAATTAAACGAACCTAAATTTCACGTATTCTGCGCCTACAGCCCTCACGTAGAATGGCTGGAAATCAGGGCTTTTCCTGGCGGATGGAAAAGCCATAGCAAAGAAAAGGTGGAATTTACCATTTCCACAAGAGAGCACATTGCAGATGATATGGTTGATGCTGTCATTGGCTCGCTATCTGACGAGAAACAATCGTATTTCGAACACGCTGGAGACCGTTTCGCCGCCTCAGTCGAAGCCGACGAATACCCCAGCTTTTTGCTAAACAAAGAGTTACCGGCATTCCTGCGCCGGCAGGCAAGATAAGCATGAAAATACTAACCCAAGAACGACTTAAGCAGTGCCTACATTACGATCCATGTACTGGCGCATTTACATGGATCATTAAAAAACGTGGAACAAGGGGCATCTTTAGCCATGCCGGTAGACTTCGCAATGATGGATATATTGGTATCTGTATAGACTATAAATCATACATGGCGCATAGACTTGCGTGGCTTTATGTTTATGGGAAGTTTCCAGTTGAGCAGATAGATCATGCGAATGGCGTCAGAACTGACAATCGATTGGAAAATTTAAGATGTGCCACAAATGCCGAAAATCAGCGCAACAGATGTTTACAAAAAAATAATACGTCTGGTGTTAACGGAATTACATGGTATAAGCCAACCAATCGTTGGTGCGCCAAGATACAAATAGATTGTGTAACAATTAACCTTGGTTACTTTAAAAATAAATCAGATGCAGTGCAAGCAAGGATGTCTGCAAATAAATCGCATGGGTTTAATCAAAAGCATGGAATGACTAATGAGCACAGATCAGAAGGATACGACTCATGAATGACTTTCGCCACGATCTGTTTTGGATACGCATCATCATCATTGGATGCGTAGCGACCTGGGGCCTGATCGCATGGGGGATTGTCTCGTGGCTGAAATAGTCCAACTGCTGATACTGTTAACCGTGCTTAGCGCCGTCCTGTGCGTAGCGGCATTTTTTGCCGACTACGTGTTAGCCAGATTTACCGGAGAGAAAAATGGAAATTGAATACAAATCATGTCCTTTCTGTGGAGGTACAGATAGATTCCCTCCAAAACTAATATTTTTATCAGTTCCGTGGTCAAGCGTTTCGGTCTGGACTGTGGAATGTGAAAACTGTCAGGCAAGTTGTGGATATAGTGACAAAAAAGAGGAAGCCATTGATTACTGGAATACTAGGCTAACAAACAAAAATTCCAATATTATAAATCGAGATGATAATGACAACTGAAATCAAGAAGGTCGAGAACAAAGAACTTGCTCAGTCATCAGACAACGGCGCAAACGTCATGCGCCTGCTGCAATCGGCAATGGATCAAGGGCATCCGGTCGAGGTCGTGGAGCGCCTGCTCGACATGCAAGAGCGCATCCTAGCAACACAGGCTAAACAGGCATACGCCGCCGCTATGCATTCTGTGCAGAGCAAAATCGGTGCTGTACGTAAGGCAGGATGGAACTCCCACACTAAAAAACACCACGGCAGGCTAGAAGATGCGTGGCGCGAGCTGCGACCATTGATCGATGAAAACGGACTGTCTGTCTCATGCGGCGAAGGCGAGCGCACAGAGTCCGGCATTACCTTCGTGGCAACCGTGCGCCATGTCCTAGGACACAGCGAGCAGTACAAGATTTCGCTCCCGCCCGACACTTCCGGCAGCAAGAACAGCATTCAGGCCGTTGGCAGTACGCACCAGTATGCGCGGCGCTATTTGGTCTGCTGCGATATTTTCGGGATTGTCTTTGCGGATGAGGATGATGACGGTATTCAAGGCGGAGCCGAGAAGATCAGCGAAGAACAGGAACTGGAACTGGATGCCCTTGTGCAGTTGCTGCCAAAAGACAGGCAAGAGGCATTGAAAAAATGGGCGGAGATTTCAAAGCTTTCGGATCTCCCGGTTTCCAAATACAAGACAGTATTTGACCGGGTTAAAGCAGCTGTT
>JBFENN010000065.1:0-17242 GCA_041551115.1 Anaerolineales bacterium | reverse complement strand
TTTCCATCGATGTGGAAATTAGAAACCGATATCGTCCGTATGATAGCGACACTGCTGAGAGGAGATGAGAATGTCGTTGGTCATGTGACTTCCGGCGGGACAGAGAGCATTCTATTGGCCGTGAAGACTGCTCGTGATAAAGCGATGAGCGAAAATCCAGCTATCAAACAACCCGAGATGGTCTTGCCGGTAACGGCGCATGCCTCGTTCCACAAAGCTGCCCATTATTTCGGTGTAAAACCAGTTGTTACTCCGATTGACCCTGGGACATTCCGTGCAGATGTTGATGCCATGCAGAGGGCTATCACGGAAAATACGATCCTATTGGTAGCTTCGGCACCGAACTACTCACAAGGGGTGATTGATTCTATCTCTGAAATCAGCAAGCTGGCGCTCGAGCATGACTTGCTGTTCCATGTTGATGGCTGTGTGGGGGGACTCCACCTGTCCTTTATGCGCAAGTTAGGATATGAGGTCCCGCAATTTGATTTCACGGTGCCCGGTGTAACATCTATCTCAGCGGATTTGCATAAATACGGCTATGCAGCAAAGGGGGCTTCCGTCATCTTGTACCGTAATAAAGGCATCCGCAAGTACCAAATATTTGCTTGTACAGATACGACCGCATATACATTGATCAATCCTACCGTACTAAGCACAAAGAGTGGGGGGCCATTAGCCGGGGCATGGGCTATCTTGCAGTACCTGGGTGAAGAAGGCTATCTGCAAATCGTTGAGGCAGTGCAAGCGGCCACGCAGGATTTAATTGCTGGGGTTGATTTACTCCCTGAGCTGCGCGTGCTCGGCGAACCGAATATGTGCATGTTTTCGTTCGCTTCCGATGTAATCAACGTTTACCAACTGGCTGACGAAATGGGCAAGCGCGGCTGGTATATCCAAGGCCAGTTCTCGACACCTTACACACCGCGCAGTCTGCATGTATCGGTAAATTATGGGACTGTTGAAAATGTTAATGCAATGCTGAGCGATCTGGAAGCGTGCATCGAAATCGTTAAGCAGGGCAAAATGCTTGACGGGGAAGCAATCCGTGCCACGGTCGCACAGGCACTGGAAAGCCCGCAACCAGAAGAAGCATTTGACCAGCTCGCCCAGATGGCAGGCATTGTTGGCAGTGAACTGCCGGAAGAGATGGCGCTGATCAACGAAGTTCTGGATGCCATGCCAGATGATTTGGCGAACATGATGTTGATAAATTATTTCAATGACCTTTATGTGTGATTGCTGATTATTGGTATGGCTCGTTGATTTGGCATCGCTGGGGAAACTCAAAAATCGATCGATTATCATCATTCACTTGTGGGGAATACCGGATTCTGAGCGGATTCCGTATTCCATTGCTGGTTGGTTTATATTTTGTATACTATATGAGCGGGTTCGAAAGATCAATTTGACTTTGGCGGATGAGGATGTAACCGAGATGAAGGCATGCAGAGTGATTTTTGGCGTTTTGCTGATTGTGGTTTTTGCCTTATTGACCTATTTTCCTGTGGGGAAAGCTGCAGTGCAGAGTAGGGTAAATGGGATCAAGATCTGTCTCAATCCAGGGCATGGGGACTTAGATCCAGGGGCAGTCAATGGAGATGATGGCTTACGTGAGAGCGATATCAACCTGGATGTTGCATATGGCCTTAAGTTACTGCTGGAAGGAGCTGGGGCACAAGTTGTTATGACCAGGACGGATGATTCGTTCTTGGAGAAATACGATCGCTACACGTTCTGCAACGAGCAGAAGGCGACAATTCTGGTTTCGATCCATACGAACAGCTTTGTTTATCCCGAATGGGATGGCCCAATGGCGCTGTACTTCCGCCCGCACGAAGATGATAAACAGCTTGCTGGAGCGATTTACGGTGTCATGTACCTGTTCCTGTGAGAAACTGGCCCTAACCAAGATGCGTTCCGTTCATTTGGATTGGACTAGTTCGCTTCTGGTGTACTGCTGCGCAGTGATATGCCGGCAGCCATGATGGAGCCGCTTTTCATGTCTTGTCCACTTCAAGCAGCGTTTCTCCAAATTAGCATATATTCAGACACTGCTGATGGTGAAATCAACCCGGATTGTCAAGAGTTCGACTGCCGGCGAGGGCAAATTGCAACGGCAATATTTGAGGGGATCCTGAACTACGTCAAGGGTCCAGAAGCAAAAAAGGTTTAGAAAATTAAGATTATAATGTTGGCTTGTAAAGCAGTAATGATCTAGTGAAATTGATATCATCACAAGGAGTGCACCATGTCAGAAAACGCAGAGAAGTTCAATTTTATTGTTGTTAAATATCCAGGTTCTGAGTCTGCTCTAGAAGCGTTAGGGCTAGTTAGATTGTTGGTCTTCGATGATATTATCACCGTGAAAGATGCTGTTGCGATCACAAAATCGGAGCAAGGTAAGATCAAGCTGAACCAGACCATAGATGACTCCGCAGGAAAGGGATTCCTAAAAGGCGGTTTGATCGGATTAATCTTCGCAGTGTTGTTTGGACCGGCTGGATGGATTGTCGCTGGTGCATTGCTTGGGACAGCCTTTGCCATATTTGATCGTGGGATCAAGGACAAATTGCTACATGAACTTGGGGAAAGCATGTCTGCGGAAGAATCAGCCCTAGCAGTAGTAGCGACTACAGGAAATTGGGATGCATTGTACGAAAGGCTCGTAATCCAAAATCCGCAAGGAGATGTTGTGGTTAATGAACTTGTTGATCAGCATCTGGATGAAATTGAAGAGATTGTTGATAAACCGGAAGCAGTGGCAGCAGTTCCGGACGAAATTGAAATCCCTGAGAGCTGATCATATAAGAACAATCCTGTCTTGCTGAGAAACAACTAACGTGGACTGCAAGGAGAAATGGCTGTGCATCGAATACTGTCGGGCACCCGGTACCTAATTGTTTTACCGATTCTTGGATTAGCACTGGCGGCATCTTTTTTCTTTATCTTCGGTGGGTACGGATTAATAAGATTGCTATATGAACTGGTCATTTTTATACTTGGTATTTCTAACACCGGAGCAGAGCATTTCGAGAAAGGGATTGTCATCTTCGAAGTGATCGAGTATGTGCATACCTTCCTAGTTGGAACCGTATTGTATATCACGGCGGTGGGGTTATACCAACTATTCATCCATGAGATTAAATTCCCCAAATGGTTGAAGATTGAAAACACCGAAGAGCTTGAGACGAACCTAATTGGGGTGACAGTGGTCGTGCTGGCTGTCAATTTTATGGGTGCAGTCTTTGCAGGATCAAAAGAAAATCTGCTTTCCTATGGTGTTGGCATTGCACTGCCTATTGCAGCCTTGGGATTATTTGTTGGATTGCGGGCGTGGGCGACAAGATTGAGCAAAGCGGGGTCTACGAAACAGGATGGATGGCGGGAAGTTTCTAGCCAGCAGGAAGATGAGCAGCACTCGGAAGCATAGGGGAATATAGGCTTCAGCTTAACTGCCAATTGTCTGCTAATCTAATGGGCATGGATCTCGCGTTGAGTCCCTGGTGTTTCTTCTTTGATCCAGAACAGACTGGCGATAAACCCGATAAACATAAAGAACGAGCCGCTCAGATATGGCATGCTCAAATTGACATCGTATATAGAGCCGGCCCAAATGGGGCCAAATATACGACCGAGGCTCATGAATGAGTTGCTTAACCCCATGATCGCGCCTTGACCGGATGTCGATCTTTTCGAGATCAAAGCAAATGTGGCTGGACGCAGCAGCGTCTTCGAAAGAATAAAGAAGGCAGTTGCTAGTAGGATAGTTAGATACGAATCAGCCCACAGCAGGACTAAATAACCAAGCGAACCAGCCAAGAGTGAGGCTCTGATGACCATTGGCTCTCCCCAACGCCGGGTAGCAGGTCCGGTAAGTGCTGCTTTACCAAGGGTGGAAACCAAGGCGACAACCATCAGGATTGTGCCAACTTGTTCAGGTCCGTAACCATACTTATCCAAAGCGTACAAGCCAAAAACAGCTTCGAAATTTGTCAGGGCGAAGCTGAACAGCATCAGCATGATGAGTAAAACACCAATTGGACTGGTAATGGCTTGCCAGAGAGATTGCCAATTGAATCTCAGCAGCCTGCCGCCAGCTTGACGTTCTTCGGCTGGTAAGGATTCCGGCAGAAGGAAGATGATCATCAGCAGAGCGCATAATGCCAAAGCTGATGCAGTGAAGAACGGCGTAGAGAGCGTATCACTTGCCAACCAGCCGCCTATCCCGGGACCGACAATAACCCCAAATGCCATCGCCGCACCGAGTTTGCCCATTCCACCACCGCGCTCCTCGTCAGTTGTGCTGTCCGAGATGTAGGCCAGCGCGGTGGTGATCGCGGCTGCCGACAGCACACCCGACAGAGCGCGTGATGCGAATAACATCCAGAGTTCAGTAGAGATCCCAAACAGGAAAGTTGATAGGGCGAACCCCAACATCCCGATTGCGAGCACGGGTTTCCTCCCGATGCGGTCTGAAATACTTCCCCAGAACGGTCCGAAGATGAATTCTAGCAGTGAAGCTGTAGCGATTAGTAAGCCTAATTCCATCCCGCCAGCTCCAAACTCTGCGATATAGAAGGGAAATATCGGCATGACCATACCAAAACCGAGCATGACGACGATTAACGCGAAGGACAAGATGAGGATCGGATTATTCATGACGCGTTTCATGTGACTCACTGTTATCCAAGGGAAGAGGTGGAATAACCGCCCCTTCAATCAGCCTTTATCGTTTAGCAGTTGGATAGTACCTCTTCCGCCATCTACAACGACGCGATCACCCGTTTCCAACCGCATGGTTGCATTCCGGGCGCCGACAACCGCGGGGATACCAAGCTCGCGCGCAACGATAGCCGCATGAGAGAGCGGGGCACCCACGTCTGTGATCACAGCTGCTGCCCGGGGGAACAGGGGTGTCCAGCCAATATTTGTACTGGAAGCAACGAGGATCTCACCGCGCTTGAAATGGTCGCTTTCATCAGGTGAGTGGATAATTCGCACTATACCTTCAACCCGCCCAGCTGAACCAGGTAAACCGGTGATTATATTCAAGTCATCTTCTATCTGCAGGTTAGCATGCGAGTCAAAATAATCGCTGCGTCGGTGCGGATCTTCAGCCCAACGGAATGGATCGAAGCGCCCACTAATCACCGGCGGGTAGGGGGGCAGCGAAGATAAGCGTTGGAAGGTTTCTTTTCGTGTAGGGATGTACTCTACAAACGATCGATCACCCGCTAAGACTTCGAGAACTTCGGCGTCCTTCAAGTGGAATATCCCTTCGCCAATGCCAGTGAGTTGGCCGGCTTTCAAGTACCATGCCCGGATTACACCCAAATACCTGGTAAGCTCGGAGCGGATCATCTCGCGTTTCTCCATTGCAGATGTAGCTTTGTCCAACTTTTTCTTAATTTGGTGAGCCTGCTTGGGGAAACGATCAGCGAAGGCATGCCAGGCGTCGGCGTAATCTCCGGCACGTTGGCTTACCATCGCTTCGTAATCAATCGGGTTGGCATTATATTCAGCTAGGCGCTTATCGATCCATTGCGGGTCTTCATAGGGGCGGGGAATCGAGAGCTCATCCTCGCGGTTCGGACGGTGCCCAACAAGCTTCGTATAGCCGGCGCGGCTGAGCTCACCAGCAGCAAGCTTCTGCAGCCCAATGAGTGAGCTAAGACTGGTGATGCTGCCAGAACCACCGACCAATTTTGCTAGCAAGATTTCGGCTTGGTCTTGACCGATCAGCTTGATCATCATTTTCCGGGCGGCAATGTAGGGATTGAAGTAATCCTCGTTCGATTTATCCTGGACCATCAGCAGGTTGTAGAAGTGGGGATAGATATCACTTTCCCAAAGGGCTGCAAGTTTTCCTGAGGTAGAGACTTTTGCGACGCGCTCAAGTAGTGCTGTGCATCGTTGTGGGTTTTCGTTGATGATCTCATCAAATTTCTTCATCAACTTGAACTGTAGCGGCAGGATCTGCAGTTGGATGGGAAGCAAATACTTGATAAACTGCCAGCGGCTGAGCGGGATGGATGGCGATGTGACCGGACGGACATTGATTCCTGTTGCCATCTCTACATACGTGTCCACATCCTGGCCGAATGCCCGGGAAAGCGAAGCCATGAAAGAGTAATTCATATATAGCCGACCACCGATATTACCGGTACCTTGCATGCCTTGGATTTCGAAATTGTGGAAGTGGCTGAAGGTGGAAAATGTGCTCAGCGTCATCACATCACGAAAGACTTCGCTGCCAACCCAAACGTAATCTCCGGTAAGGCTGCTGTTATATTCGCCCGTGGTAGGCTCGAACTCGACTAAGGTTGTGATTGGCCGGGACTGCAACAGGTGCAGCCGCCCCTTAGCGATTGCCCACTCAATATCTTGCGGACCATCAAGTTCTTGCTCTAAACGGACAGCAAGCTCGTATAGTTGCCTGCCATATCGCTTCAAGGCGTTTGGTCCTTGATAACTCCCTTTCGGGCGCTGTAGTGTAAATGTGTATGGTTCAACTTCGCCTGAGACCAGTTCTTCGCCGAAACCGTATACATAATTGCCAGTCATCGTGAAACGGTTGCCCGTAACGGGATCGGCAGTGAAAAGTATGCCGGAGATCTCCGCCCGTATCAATTCCTGTACCACAACAGCGATTTCATGCGCTTCATCAAGACCTTTTGCCTGACTATAAGCTTTCACCCGCTCAGCCTCCCGTGAATGGTAGACTTGGGTGATGGCCGAACGAACAGCTTCGTCCGAGTGTACATCTAAGACAGTTTCGAATTCCCCAGCAAACGAGGCAAAAGCCGAATCTTCGCTTAAGGCCGAAGAACGAACTGCGAAAGCAGTCTTGCCGTTTGTCCGACGGATGTCCTGGAGGTTAGCTACGACCTGCTGCCATGCGTGGGGTGATAACTCATCCTGGACGAATGCGGAGGGCATGATCACAAACCCATTTGGTACCGGGTAGCCGGCTTGATAAAGCCGGGCAAGCGTGCCGCCCTTTCCTCCTGCTTGTTTTTGGTCGCGGGAAGAAATCTCTGCAAAAGTCTTAACTTGAATTTCCATCTCGTTCTCCAATCGCGTAAATTACACAGTCAATCTTCTGGTTCGCTGCCCAATTAGCTGTACTAGACATGCTGACCGTAGTATCGCACTTGGATGGGTGAGATTGCATCATCAATTCTGGGGGATTTGAAATACCGGACCCCCGGATGATATGGGGAGTAGAAGAATCTGGAGAGATGTCTAAAGGATGCCCAGCTCAATTGCTTTTCCAACCGCCGCTGATCGTTTATGAACATTCAGCTTGGAATAGATGTGCTTGATATGAGTTCGCACTGTGCTCACGCCAACAATTAATTCTTCAGCAATTTCAGGTGCCGTCAAATTGGTTGCCAGGAGACGCAGTACGTCGAGTTCACGTTCACTTAGCGGTTCAACTAGATTTTGCAGTGAGACATGAACAACATCTATTGGCTTGGCGAAGCGTGCCAGTAGCTGGTTATAGTACGGCTGAGGGACTCGACTGCCAGCGGCTTTTTGCAGTAAATTCAATAATGGCTGACCTTCGTCGAGATATAGGCTGTAGTAGCCGCTTGAGGCTGAGATATGAAGAGCCTCCGTGATAGTTTGGATTGCCTGATCTTCGGATCTCTGTGAATGAAAAGTAAGGGACTTGAGGATGGACAGCTCAATGACAGAATCCAACCTGCCGAGCTGCTGGAAGAACGGCAATATTCCATTAACAATCTGTAAAACTCTTTGGTAGTTACCTTGGTTGTAGCATAGCCGGGCATAGATAACAGCTTCTCTGCTCAACAGCATTGCTTGAATATGCTTCTGATACGGCAGCCTTTCCCAATTGGAAATCATGTCGAAACCTAGCACTTGTGCCCACCGTTCGGCCGCTTTGTAATCCCCGCGGGCAATCCATAGACGTGCACGCCACATCTCAACCAGGCGATCATCCAGTTCCAGCACGTCATATTTTCGTGCCAGCTGCATCGCTTTGTCCAGCGCAGCTTCTGCCTCATCCAACTCTCGTTTTGAAATGAAGAGCCTCGCCAGGGAGATATAGCCATCCATTGCAGCGACATCTCGCCAAAGGTTCGTTTGTTCGATACCTTTGACGATCAAATCGTAAGCTTTATCTAGCTGGTCGGATTCCCGGTAATATTCACCTAAACCCATCAGCGTCTCCCCTGCAATGGGTAGCAAGTTGCCTTGTCTATCGCAGGCTCGTTCCAAGGATTGGTGATATAGCTCGAAAGCCTCTTTCAACCGCCCTTGGCGCAGACGGACACGGGCCATCTGGCTAGTCGCCAAAACGGAAAACATCAAGTTATCCTGGGCTTGATCGGACCATACTAGCTCCTCGAGCGCTTGGTAAGCACCTTCCAAGTTCTGACTGGCAGCTCGAGCGAGACCAAGCATCCACATCGACAAACTTCGGAAATAGGCTTCACCTTCGGGCAATGTCCTCAATGCTGCCTGGGCGTGAGCCTCGGCTTGATCAAATTCTGCGACAGTAACCGAGATAAACGCTTCAACAGCAGCTTTACGAGCTTGAAGCAGCTCATCTCCCTGCGATAACTGGGCGATTTGACGCTGGATCTCTTCGATGCGGTAGTATTTGAGCAGCTGTACCCAGAGCTGGAGAAAATGGAGATTAGGGTCACCATCGATGATCTTTTGCGGGAGATGGTCAAACCAACCCAACAAAGTGTCGATCTCACTGCGATATAAGGCCGGGATTACTGCATTTCGGATCAGACTGGCTGCAGTTGGGTAATCCTCCGCGAAAATGGCATGCTGAATGGCTTGCAATGGGTGGTCATTTATTTCGTACCATTTACTGGCGCGCAGGTGCAGTTCCCTTAATGTGCTTATCTCTGTTGAGAGCAAACGATTCTGGAGCAAGTCTGCAAAGAGGGGGTGATAGCGGTACCACTGACGCTGGTCATCCAGCGGTATGATGAAAAGGTTTGCCTGCTCGATGCGGAGCAGTAAAGATTGACTGTCCAACCGTCCAGTGACTGCGTTACACAATGGGGCTGATAATTGTTCAAGAATTGATGTTTGCACTAAGAAGTCGCGTTCTTCTTGGTTGAGTTTTTCAAGGACTTCTTCGAGCAGGTAATCAAGGATATAGCGGTGACTGCCTGAAAACGAATCGATAAATCCGGCAATATCTTGACGGTCGTGAAGAGATATCGCTGCTAAATGCAGTCCTGCTGGCCAGCCTTCGGTACGCGCATCCATGACAGCAAGCTGCTGAGTGGTGAGTGTGCCAGGTAGGTTGGTGCTGAAATATTCGCTCACTTCTAGGTATGTGAACCGCAGGTCGTCTACGCGAAGCTCTACTAGTTCTCCTTGACCGCGTAAACGAGCAATCTGGAGTGGTGGTTCAGATCGAGAAGAGATGATGAGGTGCATCTGTTGGGGCAGATGCAGAAGCAAGTAATCAATACCTTTATGGATCGCTTCCTCCTGGAGGTTATGGTAATCATCCAGAACGAGAACGATCTCCCTTGGTATGCGCGTGATCTGATTGATTAATACGGTTAACGAAGCTTGTTGTAAACCTGGCTGGGCGGCAGAGTACATGCGCAATGCAGAATCATCGATCAAAGGCGTGAGATTGTTCAGCGCGGCTGTAAAGTATCCGAGAAAGCGTGGGAAATCATCTTCCCCCTGATCTATGGAGAGCCAGGCGGCATGCAGGTCTTGTGAGCGGATCCAATCTGCAAGCAGGGTGGATTTTCCGTAGCCTGCTGGAGCAGAGAGCAAAGTGAGCTTATGGGTCAACGCCCGGTCAAGCAGCTCCAGCAGGCGGGGACGCGGGATCCACCCGGGTGGGACTATCGGGATATTCAGCTTGGTCTGCAGCAGGGAGCTATCCATCACACTCCTACTGAATTAGGGAATACCAGTTGATATATCTATTATAGATGTGATTTTTGATATATTTTGTTAATCCCAGCGGTTTTGTAAATTTATTCCAGTAAAGATAGAGTTCATTTTTGGGGTTCCGCTAAGGGAGCATTTATTCGCTCAAGCTAATTCCGAACCGGTATGTAAAAATGACTTTCCATAACACTTTCTAATTATGTAAACACAAAACATGACAAATGTCATCATATATCACTACAAAGTTTAGTTGACGGGAGCAGCACAACTTGACTACACTATTAGACATAAGCAAAGAAACTGCTGTTTTGGCCTTCTACACGGAATTCATCCCATAAACAGCCTCTTTCAGCACACCAGGGGCGAGCTTGAACAGTAGTACCGGTCCAATCTTGATATAATCTGTATGCGCGAGGATGGTGCAGTGGATAACTTACGCATAGGCATTGATATCGGCTCGACTACTGCCAAGGTGGTCATCATAAATGAAGATAATCAGATTATCTTCTCGGATTATCGCCGGCATAAGGCTGCTACAATTGCTACGTTGATCAGTATTCTTGAGCGAGCAAGCTCCATATGCGGTGATCGTTTATTAGATCTGCTGATCACCGGCTCTGCGGGTATGGGGGTGGGTGAGAAATTCGGACTGCCGTTCATCCAGGAAGTTGTTGCCTCGGCGGAAGTTGTCAAGCAGCTGTACCCAGAGGTGAAAACGCTGATTGACGTTGGGGGAGAGGACGCAAAAATCATCTTTTTTGATGAGAGTGGGATCCCTGATATCCGCATGAACGGCTCCTGCGCTGGTGGAACCGGCGCTTTCATTGATGAGATGGCGACATTGATGAACGTTTCCTTGCCGGAACTAAACGACCTAGCCGAGAATCACACCCATATCCACTCAATGGCATCACGCTGCGGGGTTTTTGCCAAAACGGATGTACAGAATCTGCTCAGCCGTGATATCGCCCGTGAAGATATCGCCGCCTCCATTTTCCATGCACTTGTATTTCAGACACTCGCCACGCTGGCACGCGGCTACGATCCAAAAGCAAAGTTTGTTTTCAGCGGAGGTCCATTAACTTTCCTGCCGGCACTGAAGGAAGCGTACTGTGACGTGTTGGAGATACCACGTTCTGATGTGGTCACCGCCGACAACTTGGAGCTTCTTCCTGCACTAGGCGCTGCGCTCGCAGAGCATAATGATAAGGGCAAATACAGTATCAGCGAGCTAATTGCTTTGGTGCAAGAAGAGCGCAGTCGCGGAAAAAATGGTCACCAGCGGTTAAAACCCCTATTTAAAGATGTGGGAAATCTGGCTGAGTGGCAAGACCTTCGTGAGCGCCAGCGCACACCACGAGTAAAGATCAGCGATGTTCAGGGTGAGAACTGTTTTTTAGGTGTGGATTCAGGCTCGACGACATCAAAAGTAGTGTTGATTGACATCAAGGGCAGCATTGTCTTCGATTATTATGCTAATAACAAGGGGAATGCCATCCATGCTGTCCAGACGGGCTTGGGGAAGATGAAGAAGTTATTTGACCAGGTCGAGAACCCCCCGCAGATCGCTTACAGCATCGTGACGGGTTATGGTGAAGACCTGATTCGCAGCGCATTTGGTTTTGACGGTGGCATGGTGGAGACGCTCGCCCACTTCGAGGGAGCGAAAGCATACGATAAGGATGTCTCCTTCATCTTGGATATTGGCGGGCAGGATATGAAAGCGATCTTTGTCCGGGATGGACATATCCAGAATATTGAGATCAATGAAGCCTGCTCATCAGGGTGCGGTTCTTTCATCGAGTCATTTGCACGCAACATGGATTACGAAGTTGCTAATTTCGCTCAAATTGCTTGCCATGCGAAAGACCCCTGTGATATGGGTACCCGCTGTACTGTATTCATGAATTCACGGGTGAAGCAAGCGCTGCGCGAGGCGGCACCGATTGAAGATATCTCCGCCGGTCTGGCATACTCAGTGATCAAGAATGCGTTGCACAAAGTGCTGAAGATTACGGATACTTCGGTTTTGGGTGAACATGTCGTTGTTCAAGGAGGTACGTTCCGTAATCCAGCCGTGCAAAAAGCGATGGAGAACCTCATCGAACGGCCGGTGATCTGCCCGGATATCGCTGAGTTGATGGGCGCGTATGGAGCTGCATTAACTGCCCGGGAACGCTTCTCCCAGAATGGTCACCAGCAGAGTAGTTTTATCGGTATGGATAAGCTGCAAGGAGCCAGCGATTACGAGAAGAAACAAATCCACTGCCGGGGGTGTGAGAATCGCTGCACGGTGACGAAATTGATCTTCCAGAACCAGAATGTCTTTTTCACGGGTAACCGCTGCGAGCGGATCTACACCAACCGCGGTGAACGGAAACTGAAGGGCACCAGCTTGCCCCAGTTGAAATACGACTTGCTGTTTGATCGCAAGACCTCCCCCAACGGCGTGCCACGCGCTGTAATCGGCATCCCGCGGGTGCTGAACATGTACGAGAACTTCCCGTTTTGGAACCAGTTATTGACAGCCTGTGGATTTGAAGTCCAACTCTCAGCCGAATCGAGCAGCAGGATCTATGAGAAAGGAGCTGGCTCGGTGATGTCGGAGAACATCTGCTTTCCGGCTAAGATGGTCCATGGACATATTTTTGATCTGATCGAATCTGGCGTTGACCGCATATTTTTCCCAATGGTGTTTTTTGAGACACCTGAATTCAGCGACTCGGATAACTATTTCAACTGCCCAATCGTGTCCGGCTATCCGGATGTGATCAGCAGCGCTATTAACCCGCAGGGGGAGTATGGCATCCCCTTTGATATGCCAACTTTTACTTTTGCAGACCTTAAGTTGACCCGGAAAGCATGTGTCGAGTATCTCACATCACTGGGTGTCGATAAGCGGACTGCTCGGCGCGCTTTCAAACAGGCATTGGAAGCTCAAAGAGCATATAAGCGCGCTGTATACGGGCTTGGTCAGGAAATCCTAAACAGTGCCCGCCAGGAAGGGCGCCCAATCGTTTTGTTAATGGGCCACCCCTACCACATTGACCCGCATATCAACCACAAAATACCTGACATCCTTGCCGACTTTGGCGTTGACATCATCACAGAAGATGCGGTCCTGGGGGAAGGTAAACCGTCTGTCCATAACCGGCAGTTAATGACCCATTGGGAGTACATGAACCGCTACTTGTATGCTGCCAAGTGGGCGACCGAGCAGCCGGACATAGAAATCGTGCAGCTGAACTCGTTCGCCTGTGCTCCTGATGCCATCAGCTTGGACGAAGTGCGTAGCATCCTCGGTGTATATGGGCGCAGCTACACTGTCATTCGGATTGACGAGATCGAAAGCACTGGTTCCGCGAAGCTTCGGCTGCGATCGATGATCGAGGCACTGCAGGGCAACGGTCACCACCAGAATGTCGAAATCAAGCCAAGAAAAGAGGTCGCGCTGTATGATGTAGGTGACCGGTCTAAGAAAATATTAGCCGTGAACTTTTCGCACTTCAACGACCCAACCATTGCCGGTCCGATCCTGGACTTGGGCTATAACCTCGAATCATTACCTCCGCCAGACAGGGAATCGGTCGAACTAGGTCTTAAATACTCAAACAATGAAGTTTGCTACCCGTGCATTGTTCTGGTCGGGGATATCATCAAAGCGCTCCAATCTGGTCGATATGACCTGGATGATATTGCCGTTGGGATGTTTATCACCGGCGGGCAGTGCCGTGCTTCCTGCTATACCTCCTTATTCAAGCGTGCTCTCATCTCAGCAGGATATGAGCAGGTGCCGATCGTTGCACTAACCACCAATAAAAAGCTACACGAGCAGCCGGGATTTGACCTGAATATCAGGCAGTATATCTATAAAGCGGTTGTTACAGCAGTCTATGCAGACGCGATTGCTGATATGTATTACTCAACTGCCTGCCGCGAAGTGCATAAGGGTGAGGCACTGGCACTGGCGAATAAGTACCACAAACCGCTATATGACAACACTCTCAAGCTGACTCAGGAGAATATCCTCAAAGAACTGGAAAAAATTGTCGCCGCCTTCAATGCCATTGAAACGGTAGACCGTCCGATGCCGAAGGTCGGTATCGTGGGCGAGATCTATGTCAAATACAATGACTTCTCGAACAACCATGTCGTGCAGTGGTTGATTGACCAGGGCAATGAAGTCGTTGTACCTTCGTTGCTGGAGTTTTTCCTCGGCTGGTTTGTCACGGCAGGTGTGCAGTTGAAGACCAATATCAAGCGGCCGAACATCTTATGGCTGCTGGCTCGCATCCTTGAGCCTTACACTGATTCCTTCCTTCAAAAAGCGCATGCCGTGCTGCATGATTTCCGCTACTACCACCCACACCGCTCGATTCGTGAAATCGCCCTGAATGCTGCTGAAGTTGTATCGCTTAATCATCAATACGGGGAAGGCTGGTTGATTGCTGGTGAGACAACTACAATGGTGAAAGCAGGCATCCCCAACGTATTGTGCCTGCAGCCATTTGGCTGCATCGCCAACCAGGTCGTCGCCAAAGGGGTATCCAAACGGATGAAAGAGACCCACCCAGACCTGAACCTGCTCTTCTTAGATTTGGATGCAGGGGTGAGTGAAGTAAATTTCTTCAACCGACTCTTTTTCTTCGTCGAACGTGCACGCCAAGCAGCGGGCTTGGATCCAGTACGCTCATCCAGCAAAATGGTTGAGGATAGAAGAAACACAGTGAGTAAAGTTCGAATGCCAGGTGCGGTGTAAGTACCCGAATATTAAACAATATGGATGAACACTGCTTAGGCGAGCGGTGTTTTTTATTGTATCAGCTGGGAGTTTGCATCGGTGTCAAATGACTGTATTAACATTGGTGGAAAGCAATCAATAAATAACCCAGGAAAATGACCAGCAGAATCAGATCAATATTACGATGAAGAATTAACAAAGCGGTCGTGGGAAGTGAGCGAGGAACTGACAGCTGGGTCCGATGTGATTTAGATGGTGGTTATAGTTGGTCAGTTGTTAAATCATATTTTTCTCTAGAAGACATTCGCCTTTTGAAGGAGTATTATGAATTATCTCGATATTCTTATTGCTATTTTTATCTTGATCGAATCAGCCAATGTCCTGGCACTATACTTCGTTCCAGGTTCGAAAATGTTCAATGCAGTCGGAATATTCAAGGCTTGGGAGACCTCCAAACTGCAGCCAGAATTGCATGACTTTGCTAGATACTTGGTGTATTGGATAGCCGGTTCTAAATTGATCTTTATCTGCCTCCTGATAGTCATTGTGATTTTCGGTAACGACCTGACGAAGGTGATATCAATCTTGGCAATGGCCATCTCGATCGCTTCGTTTTACTGGAAGCTATTTCCATTGATTAGGAAGATAGACAAAGCCGGCCAAATCGACCCCGAGAATTATTCCAAAGTACTTGGTATCATGATCACAGTCTTTGTGGTTGTATTTCTCGCAGCATTTGTGATCTCGGCATCTGCTTGGCTCTAGAAGTCATCATACATGAATTACAACAGTTTATTGGAGGAAGAAGTGGCAAAAAACTTGCGGAATTTGGGAAAGACTGATATTCAGATCACCCCTATCGGTTTGGGAGTAATGCAGTTTTCAGGAAACAAAGGGGTATTCCGATTCATGTTCTCGGAGATGGAGCAGCACACAATGAACCAGATTATTGAGGCTGCGCTAACAGGTGGGATCAACTGGTTTGACACGGCGGAGATGTATGGCCGGGGCAGATCGGAGCAAGGCTTGGCGCAGGCGCTATTAGCAGCAAATGTCCCGGATGACAATGTACTCATAGCTACGAAATGGTTCCCGATCCTGCGCGTGGCAGGAAATATATCCAAGACTATCACTGCCCGGCAGCAGTTCCTGGCACCATACACGATCGATCTTTACCAAGTTCACCAACCTTACTCATTTTCGAGCCCTGAAGCCGAGATGGATGCGATGGCAGATCTTTTAGATAAAGGTTTGATACGATCAGTTGGTGTGAGCAATTTCAGTGCTGCACGCATGCGTAGAGCGCATGCCGCTTTAGCAAAGCGCGGCTACCCTTTGGCTTCCAACCAAGTGCAGTACCACTTGCTCGACCGCTCGATTGAGAAGAACAGCATATTAAATGCAGCAAAAGAATTGGGCATCACGATTATTGCCTGGTCGCCGATTGCCTCGGGCTTATTGAGCGGTAAGTACCACGACAATCCTGAGCTGCTGGAGCGTACACCTCTAGCCAGGCGTAGGATGATCAAGGCAAAGTTAGAGATATCGCGCCCGCTGATCAACGCGTTGCGGGAGATCGCACAGGACTATGGCGCCAGTATCCCTCAGGTAGCCCTCAGCTGGCTGGTGAATTTCCATGGGGATACGGTCGTAGCGATCCCGGGAGCATCGAAAGTTGAACAAGCTGAGAGCAATGCCGGGGCGATGGATATCACCCTCAGCCAGGATGAGATGGAAATGATCGATGAACTTTCGCGGCAGTTTATCTGATCCTTGTGATTGCCTGTTTGCGATATTAAGTGTGTATGTGATAGAGTTGCTAATGGATAGAAAGGAGCCAATTCTCCAGAGTGTCCAGGTAATCAGTAGAGTAGTTCGTCCATTCCGCTCGTTGCCTTTGTTTGTGTTCAAACAGACAGCCTGTTTCTGAGGCAACGAGTGTGTGATCAACGCCTGGCAGCAAGACGACTTTTGATTGCGGGTTGCCCGCTGCTGTCAACGCCTGCAGGTATCCCTCTTTACCTTGTTTGGGATCCACCTGGGTGTCTAACTGACCATAAAAGACCAGGATGGGGAAATCAGTTTTCGCAATAGACTCGAGCGGATTTTTGTAGTATTCCCCCTGCAGGTCGTCAGGATGCCATTCACTTTCCGGTCGCACTCCGACCCGGAAACCCAATTCGTTGATTTCTCCCATTTCGGGGTATTTGTCTAGTTGAGAATATGCCTGCACGTACTCTTGGTAGATTTGGGCGCGGGAAGCAATGCTGATGATCTCCTTCACGGATTGCTTCGCTTCACTTGGCAATCCGGCACAAACGGCTTGCGAAGCGACCAGGTAGGCTCCTTGCTCTACGCCAGGTTCGCCGGAGCAGGAAACACAGATTAATAAGGCAGCCTCGGGGTAGTATTCGAAATAGCGCGGCATTACAAATCCACCCTGACTGATCGCCCAAAATCCTATCCGCGCAGGATCAATCAGTTCGTGTTGGGCGATGATTTGGTGTGCGGCATAGACGATTTGAACGCGGTCTTCAATCAGGTTGGAATGATTGATTTCACCTAGCGAAGCACCTGTCCCGGGTTTAT
>JBFENN010000064.1:0-17271 GCA_041551115.1 Anaerolineales bacterium | reverse complement strand
GAGGAACAGCGCCTTCTGGATCAGCAGCAGGAACAGAAACGAAAGCAACGGCAAGAGGAACAGCGGCAGCTAGATCAGCAACAAGAACAGAAACGTAAGTTGCGACGAGAGGAGCAGGACAAAGAGAATTAGCTCGATATGATACCAGCTCGCCCTCGAGTTCATCTAGCACATTATTAATTGGATAACAGCAGGCGATGCTCTTATAAGGGTTAGTAGGTGATGTCTTCCACGGATGGAAATTTTCAAGTACGTCAAATAATGTGGTAGATGATGTCTTACTGTCCGATGCTAATCATTGGATTTTATTGGGGTGAAACTCCCCTGTCACTTACATATCCATGAAATCTAGCGTTGCTATTAGCTCATTACTCCATTCACTAGATCTGTATCTGCATACTATCTGAACAACTTATAATTTCACCATACTTGGTGTCCGGGTAAAATGGGCAAACAGTACGACTCAAATTTGACCATACAAATAAACGGATCACGGTACCTGTGATTCGGGCGCAATAACTTGGTTCGTAAATTAGGAGAATTTTTGGATAACTCATGAAGCCACAAGAGAAAATTAACGCTCTGAGGACAATAATGCAAAATTATGGGTTTGATGCCTGGATTGTACCCAGCACCGATCCCCATCAAAGCGAATATGTAGCTGAATGTTGGCAGGCACGCGCATGGCTTTCGGGTTTCACCGGCTCGGCTGGAACAGTTGTTGTCACTCAGACAAAAGCAGGGCTGTGGACGGATTCTCGCTACTACATCCGTGCCGCACAAGAGTTAGCTGGCTCTGGAATCGAATTGTTCAAAGTGGGATTTTCCGGAGTGCTGACGTATAGCGAATGGCTGGCTGCCGAGATGGAGAGCGGAGGCATTGTTGGATTAGATGGTGGCGTGTTTTCGATCGCAGAAGTGGAACGACTAGAGAAGGCTTTTCATGATAAATCGATCACCATCAATCACAATCAAGACCTGGTTGGTCAGCTCTGGGATGATCGACCAGCAATACCAATGAATCCTGTCTTCCTGCTTGACGACAAGTTTTCTGGCGAAACACGAACTGCAAAAATTTCCCGCATCCGCGGCAAAATCAAGGAACAGGGCGCCGACGCACATTTACTCAGCAGCCTGGATGATATTGCTTGGACATTGAATATCCGCGGAAATGATGTGTCGTACAACCCTGTAGCGATTTGTTACCTCCTAATCAAGGATGATGAAGTTAGGTTGTTTATTCACCCAGAGAAGGTCTCCCAATCTGTCACAGCAGCCCTACAAGCGGATGGCATAATCATCGCTGAATACGAAGAGTTATTTCCATATTTGCAGCGATTGCCCTCACAGGTGATAGTCCTCATAGATCCCGAAAAAACAAACTACAAGATCATGGTAGCGATAGAAGAGCACGCCAAAATAAAGCTGGGCTCAAGTATTCCGGAAGGGTTAAAAGCGGTAAAAAATGCAACCGAGCTTGCAGGAATTAGAAACGCACATATCCGTGATGGAGTGGCTATGGTGAGATGGTTGTACTGGCTGGATACTCAGATCCACCTTACCGACCATACAGAAGCAACGATTGCGGAGAAATTAGCAGAATTGCGAAGTATAGGGGAACACTACCAAGGGCTGAGCTTTGGTACCATATCGGCATATCAAGCAAACGGAGCGATCGGTCACTATGCGCCACGATCGGAAACTGCTGCTGCCCTGAAACCAGAAGGTTTACTAGTGATCGATTCCGGTGGTCAGTACTTAGATGGAACAACGGATATCACCCGGACGATATGCCTGGGCTCGCCAACCCGCGAGCAGAAACGAGCTTTCACCGCGGTTTTGAAGGCGCATATCAAACTAGCTACTTCAACCTTCCCACACAACACGCAGGGGGTGCAACTGGATGCAATCACGAAGGAACCACTTTGGCAACAGGGCTTTGAGTGCTACCATGGCATCGGCCATGGAATCGGTCACTATCTTAACGTCCACGAGGGCCCACAGCGGTTCTCAAAATCGAATACTGTGCCGATCGAATTGGGCATGGTTTCAACCAATGAGCCTGGTGTCTATTTCGAGGGCAAGTTTGGCATCCGCATTGAAAATGTTGTTATCACTGTCCCCCATGCAACGAGTGAATTCGGTGATTTCTATGGTTTTGAAACTGTTTCGTGGTGTCCAATTGATATCGATCTAATTGAGATACCCCTGCTCAATACAGCAGAGATGGACTGGCTCAATGGGTACCACCAGACTGTATATGAGAAGTTGGCACCATACCTTACGTCAGAAGAAAAGTCATGGTTAAGGATTGAAACCCGGCAGGTATGAGCCTCATACCCACCTTGAGCAAATCAGACACAGCCCGCTTACTCCCATCCTCAGGGGAATCAGGATTTTCATTGCCTATTCTATCGATTCAGACGTCTCGTTGAAATCGACCGGTCGATATGATCACTCGTACTCTGCATGAGATTGCCATGCAGGCTGCCTTCCTTCAGCTATGACACGTTGGTCGAGATCACCCAATATAATCGTGTAGATTTCCGGTTGGTCATATGGTCCCGCACTGAACGCTAACTTCTCCGCATTTGGTGACCAGGTAAGCGATTGAACATTTGCAAATCGCCCTATATCAATCGGTTCCACCGCACTTAAATTGGCAACAATGATGTTATACAGGCTGCTCTCAGGTCCTTGTAATGCTACCAAATAGGCTAAATTTTCGCCTACGGGGGCAAACACCGGTCCGAACCCATACCCATTGCCGTGGTCAGGAGAAACAGCTCGTTCAGTTCCTTTTGGGATCGTGTTAACCCAAATGCGTTCATCCCCAACAGATACATAAGCCAATCGGTCGTAGGCGAGAATGGTACTGTCAGATGACCAACTGTACCCGCCAATCACCTCATCCCAAGCCTGGTACTCATCCTGATCGAAATCATAAAAGGCAAATAGTCCGCGGCCTTCCATGCCCATGACTTCCTCAAATCCCAGATATCTTCCATCAGGCGCCCAATTTGGATTTAATATTGCATAGCCTCTAACCGGCGAGACCAGTTCAAAAGGAATATCCTCGTGGATATCAATCCCCCAGATGCCGGTGGCATATTCTTCTGTACTCCCTTGCCGGACCCCGAGGAAATAGTCCATATCGATTGTCAATGAGTAAGCGAGCTGGTGGGTGCCTGGTCTCCAATCGTACCCAGGTATCTGATCTGCTTCAAATAGAATACTTGCTTCCCCGCTTTCAACTGAGTAGATCCACAATCCCTGGATGTAGCTGTAGCCTGACTCTTGTGGAGAATTCACTTGCTGAAGGAAAGCGAGGTACTTTCCATCTGATGACCACTTCGGACAACAGTATGTTGCGGTTATTTCATCCATGTCGGGTTGCCAGCGAACAGCGTCATTGGTAATTTGCTTTTGTTCACCAGATTCTGGATCGATCAGCCATACGTTTTCTTCCACCCCGATATAAGCGATCCATTCTCCTTTGGTTACTTCTGTTGGGGCTGGAGACAACGTAGGTGTTCTTGTTTGTCTCTGCTCTGGAGCAGCGAATGTCGAGCTGGCAACAGCTTGGCTATCAGCCGCTGGCAGTTCAGTTTCCGTTGCTCTTGATAGCGGCACTGGTATCGTACTAGTTAGTATGGGGGTACCATCTGTTGAGCGAGGTAGATTACATGCCCCGAGCAACACTATGCTCAGCAGAAAAATATAGGTGCACCATTTCATGATTGCTCCTTAAACTGAAAGTCTCATTCATTTTAGACGGCGTGCAACATTGAATTGTTCCCTGTGTGTGCTTGATGCAAATTCCAAGGAATCCACTGTACTATTATAAATGGCATTCACATTGTTACGGAGCAGTGGTGGGTAAATATGCGGGAGATTATTGCTGCGTGCAACCTGCTATGAGTGGTACGTGATATCGGCTAAAAATATCCTAATCACGCCCCATGCTGAACTCATACACTTTATCGTACGCTCTTCCCATTACGATACGTACAACTCCTGCGCTGATATCATAAAGAATGGACCACTGGGTTCCAGACTCTTGATCACCCGAGGAAACATCGTCCAGCAGCTTCAATGCGTCTGAAGGGTTTAACATACCTTGATTGTCCGCTAAGCGCTCTGCGATAAGGTCGTATCGGTGGCAGCCTGAACTCCCGGCTGATGCTTCGGTTCGCAGATGGTTGGTCGCGATATGCCAATCATCCTCATTCGGGATCAGGATCCGTTCCCCCTCAGTAAACTCAACTAGGACTGCTTCACCAGAACGATCAGCTATTAGGTAATGCAAAGCAGGACCACCATCCCAGTCGATATTATAGCTATCGATGATTGCAACCGCTTCATCCACGCTCTCAGCGTGATCCAGGATCAGACGCATCACCATTAGCGAGTCAATCGTCTCTTTATCTGGATCATTGGGCATCTCCCGGTCAGGTACAGCAGCCATACCAATGACCAACCCAACTTCATTCATACCATCAAATGGCCAAAATGGAGCTTCTAATAACACTGCCCGCTCATCAAGGGAGCTTTCGGTGAGAGTATCAATCCGGGTGGTTTCCACCAGATAACCAATATCAACCATTGCGACGGAAGCATATCCGTTGGACGGATCAGTAAAAAGTAGCATTGCCGGACTGTAACGCCAATCAAAATTACGTCCATAAAGCATTGGCTTGTTTTCCACAAGCGTGGAAAACAAAGAGCAACCCCAGCCCGCTGACTGAATGGGAAATGAATTTAAGTCGCGTTCCTTGTTATTGCTGTGTGTTAACTCATTATTGAAGTAATCCCCTTGGTAGGTCATCGTATACAGTGGAAAGTCATCGACTTTGCGTAAACTCTCGAGCGTGGCATGTTCATCCACTGATAGACCATCAGACGGTGTCTCAAAGATGACAACATCAGCAGAGGATGAGCTTAGCGTTAACGGGGAACAGTTTGCAAGCAGAAGGATGATTAGACAAAAAGCAAGCAGCAAGTTGTTTGGAAAGGAGTGCTTTAGCATAACAAGATATATCAGCGGGTTAGTAATATATTCAAAATACCCTTAATGCTTCAATCTGGTTCAGGCTGTTTAGAACAGGATCCAAAAATATATTGAGTCCCGTCCCATTGTTACCCTTAAATATTCCGTTCGCTTTGATCCTTCTGGAAATATAATCCAAGTTGGTCTTCATAATGGGGTATCCAAAATTTGCAGTTTGTTTGTCTATCTGATGAGTAGAAGCTTATCAAATTGAGCAGATCTCATCCCGAGGACTCCTCACCCATCAATCAATCCAGAGTTATAGTTCCAGGAAATACCTGGCCATGCTGTAGCTTTCCTAGAACCTTAAACAAGATCCAAATTGATTACGCAGTTAGATGTTGCTCACTCTGGAAAATCTCCCCCTGGTAAAGTTGACAAGGTAATAGTTCGGTTTTATTCCGAGCAATCTTGTAGATATCAATCAACTGATGGAGTTCCTACAGTATGATCCAAAGCATCATCCAATGCATCCAAGGTTTGCTCCAGTTCACTTAGCAGTGGTTCATATGGCGCACACCTTTTTTCCATTTGCTGTGAAGCAAGCTCTTGCAGAATTTTTAGTTCCTGGACAAAGGATTTAACGATTTGTTCAGGATCAGGAACCAATCGATTATCCGAAGCGACTCCAATCCACACACATTTGTTATAGCTGATGATGCTGATACCCAATCCAACACGGCTGGATTGGGGCACCCAAGCCATGATGCTGTTGATCGGCGCGCCTGCTAAATAGAGCTGTTCTTGTGGACCGGGGACATTGGTAATGACAATCGTAGCTTTCGTATCGAAGAATTTGGCGCCTACATACTGTAGTTTAGCCGGGACCATACCCAAGAGAGCTATTATTCCCGACGTGGCAATCGCCTCGTTGGATGATTTGAGCGAATCCATTTGAAATTTGCATTTGTAAAGGCGATCGACAGCATGCTCTTCGTTTATTGGGAGGGTGAGCACGACAACACCAAACTCATTGCCTAAATCTTCGGTCAATTCAATCGGTCGTAAATTAACCGGAATAAAACTGCTGATATTATCGTGATCGATGGACCCATGACGCTCTAAGATATAGGCACGTAAAGCTCCCGCAACCAGGCTGATCAGTACGTCGTTGATGGTTGCACCATATACTTTAGCGAGTGATTTGATACCATCCAAGGGGATACCAGGTGACCACGCTGCCTGCTTCATTAGTCCGAGTGGGTTTTTAAAATGGGTTTCGGGATCAGGCGGTCGCGTTATCAACCTACCTGCTGCTAAACTCGTGTCGATACCAAGTTTTATATATTCCCAGGTACGTTCGGGGTTTCCGAATACACTCGAGCCGAGGATCTCAAGTTTCGAGAAGATTCTCTTCGAGTTGGATAATGCCCTAGTAAAATCCACATTTTTCGTGATGGAAGATGGTTTTTTCGGTGTTGCCAGAGAGGGTCTTGCTAATCCAGTGGTTGGTTCTGGGGAATTATCTGCCGTAGATAACAGTACCTGCATTAATGAAATCCCGTCAGCGATGGCATGGTGCAGACGGCAGATGACTGCACTGCCACCTTTATACTCTTGTACAAAATAAAATCGCCATAATGGGTGTGAATAATCAAGACCAAAAGCCATAATTTCACTGATGAAGTCTTGCAAGACCGCTTGGTTTTTGGGTTCAGGTAGCTCGACCAGCACAAGATGATCATCAATATTGAATTTCGGATCGTCTTCCCAGTAATACCTCTTCCGCAGCCTGCCGCTTACCGTTACGCGCTGGCGAAACCTCCTGTAGCGCAGAAGTTTTGTGTGGATGATCGTCTTCAACTGAACGATATCGATATGAGCACCAAATGTCATGAAACCCGTGATGATCATGCGATTTGTGGGATCATCCATCCGGAACCAGCTCAAATCTGCTTTTACGAGAGGGGATCTTGACAAAATAATACCTCGTTTGTAGAACTACTTATCCATACTATCGCATGCAACTGTTATGAAGATGGTTTTGTGATTATGGTTTGATTCCTCGATAATCATAGACCACCACTTCCTTCTTTATCAGTCAGGTCAGAATAGCATGAAATCATGTACCAGTCAAATTTATGCGGCACGATGACCAGGGGATCAACATGATCATATCAAGAATCGATACATGTGCTATGATGAGTGGATGAAGTAGGTTAAATTTGTATTATCCAACCGGCAAGCATATTTATTGCACCGATTAACAGCATTATCATCAAGAACCGGTGGTTTTCCATCGTTTCTAATACCCCTTGCCTTGTTCTCTCCCATGAATCTTGTTTACTGGCGGATGAACTATACTGGTATCCAAAACTGCGTGTCGAATCCCAATAGCCCTTAATACTCATGAAACCAATCCCAACAGAGATTAACCCAGCATAGAATATACCATTTGCAAACTTATTAATCGAATCCCAGGCGAGATACCATCCAACCAGCAACACAAGTGACACGAGACAAAGCTCAACAAGTATACGTATTCCCACCAGTTTTATAAAGGGTACTCGGAATTGTCTCTTAGCCATGCTCGACAATATCTCCCAGGCTGATTATCATCCCTATCCATTTGATTAAAACCCTAGTCTTGGATACCAAATTTCAGTTGAGATGCAACCGTCCCCATCAGCGACGATCTGACAGGGACGGCTCACGGAGGAATCCTGTTCATGAGGAAAAGTGGTCAGCCTATCTCTCATGGTGCAATTAGTTGGCTTCTCGACATCTAAAACTTTACGGGATGTCAAACCGTGTGGTTTATTCTCCTTACTGCTCAAGGATAGACTGAATATGGGGGACTGGTCATCCCCTAAATTGGGTAAATGACTTGATGATACGAACTTAAAGACCTGAAGTGTTGACCTCGTTATCCTGTGGAGCAGGATGAATTGGAATATATATTTTTAGATGTCCCGTAACCAATTAACAACAACCATTTTCCGGTTGTCTATCAACTGGCAAATTCTTTGAACAGGGGCGGATGATGCCGTCTCTAGCCTTAATGTTTAGATTTGTTGTGAAAATATAAATATGTGCATGAGATCGACTCCTGAAAATTGAACTATGAAAACTGAATTTAGGTAAGATAACCGAATGAATATCAAATGGATGGTGTTCAGACTGGCAATACTAGTTCCCATTTCTCTTTTAACTACATGTGGCTCTCCAAAACAAAGAGTCATATTACAAGAGGTCAAGGTCTATGTCACGGCAACCCCAGATAGTTCTGAGAGTCTGAATTCACCAACTCCATGGCTATCCACCTCGGTGCCTCCCTCACCCACACCAACTGCTCCTAGTTTCAGGGAAATCGATGATATTTTCGACTACTACTCGGAATCCCCAATTTCGCAACCGGGTGCTCCGTGTGGCTTTGTTGATTACTTCGATTTTCCTCTTGACGCCCCAGAAGGTGCCGCGGCAAACGGTGGAACAGACTATAAAATCTACCGCGGCCGGTATGGGAAATTCCATACCGGTGAGGATTGGCATTATCGTCAAGAACGAAATTTCCGGGCGCCAGTTTATAGTGTTGGGCATGGAGTCGTTACATATGCCGAACCCTTGGGGTGGGGAGCTGACCAGGGAGTCATAATCCTACGGCACATCTTCCAGGATAGATCAGATGTATTTTCTTTCTACGGACATCTTGATCCACCAAGCGTTAACCTCAGTCCTGGCGATTGCGTAGAACGCGGTGATTGGATAGGGTCAATTGGGAACCCGCGGACCAGTCCACATTTGCATTTTGAAATTCGTTCCCACATGCCCTTTGGTCCAGGACCGGGATATTGGTCGACTGATCCAAATCATGCGGGATGGTTTGCTCCGACAAGCTTCATATGGAGCACTCGCTTGAAGCGTTTACCAGTTTTCCAGTGGGAGAATTCACTGTCCAGCATTTACACAGAAGTGATGGGTACCCTTGGCGAGAATTCACTCGCGGTCCGTTCAGGTCAAGAAATAATCAGCCTCGATATAAATGATGGCAGTATCGAGTGGCGTTCCGTGATTTCAAATACGATTGATGCAGGCATCCTAGATCACACAGTGCCTATCCTTTACACTTCCGACCAGCTTGGAATAGTTACTGCCTATGCAGTCCCGGATGCCCCCAATAACGATGCAATTCCTACCTTGCAAGAGATGCTCTGGCAGATAGACACGGACGCAGTTGGCATTCCGTTCTTCATCCCACTTTTCGATGGCGGAGTACTTCTTTCTGTATATGATCATCTCATTCAGCTCTCACCCGCTGGTGAAATGGTTTGGCAGCAAGAACAAATTGGAACGCTGGAAGATTGGGTTGAGAACGAGTCTGGGTTTTGGTTTTCCACCCGTGGTCGTGATCCTGGTATATGGCAACTTGAGGGCAGTGGTCCAAAGAAGTTGGTTGAAGATGTCAGAGGAAAACTATCCTTCGCTGAAGACACACTGTATGTTTATGCTCGTGATGGCCTTTACACTCTACCAGTGAACTCAAACAAGACAGAAAAACTGGTAGCCTTGACAAACGCAGTCCCAGCAATTGGGGATATGCTTATGCTTGAGGACGGAGCGATACTTCTTGCTCACATGGATAGAGATGATCGTAAATTAATCCTCATAAACCCCGCTGGAGAAGTTGAATGGGAACGCTCGTATGCATCCATAACAGATGGCGTGCCAACTATAATCCAATACATTGACCGAATATTCATTCTCAATGAACATACTCTTACTAACAGGCGCGAGATTACACTATATGAAGTAGGCATTGAGAGTGGCGAAATGAAGAAAGTGTTTGTTGGGGGTTCTCGGCGAGTAGATATCCGGGGTACATGGGTGTACAACAATGATAATGCTGATATGGTGATAAATATTAATGGTGGCAGTATAGTGGGGTTAAACCTGGCATTGCCTACATCTGATCTATAGACACAAAAATTAAATTGTCTCAAAAATTGGTGCTGATGTAGGCATCAAGCACGATTATTGGCTGATTTAAACTCTGGATATGGTTTCCCGTTTGCCAGAATGGCAATTGCTGCAGTTAGATACGCGCCAAATATCAACAGCCAGCTGCTGAAATATATCCATACAAGCAATGCAACAATCCTGCCGAGAGAACCATAAACGATCTCATAGGAGATAAAACCACTGCTTAGGTACCAGGTGAAAATTCTTGTTGAAAATTCCCACAAGATGGTCGTGCCCATGGCACCCAAAAATGCCGGTAGCGGACGGACCTTTGTATTCGGTATCACCCAATAGAATATCCAAACTAAAACGAATCGCAGCAGGAAGGGACCATATTGGGTGAGAAAATGCGTCGGTATCCTGATGTGGGGTGAGATGGCTTCCCAATTTGGAATTAGTTTTAACGGCAGCAAATCGATTATCGTAGTAAAGGTAAGCGAGAAGAAAATCACCGCTGCCATACCGCTGACCAGCAGTATGGCAACCAATCTGTTATAGAAGATGTTCCGCGGGCTCGCTTGAGGCCAGGCGCGGTTGATATTTAGAACCAGCGTATTGAACATGCCTGTTGCTGCCCAAAATAACCCCGCCAATCCGATTAAACTAAAAGATGTTCGCTGCCGCAACACGCTCTCGATGTTTTGGGTGATGTATTCAGTTGAGACTGGGATAATTCGTTGGATTTGTTCAGTAACTTGTTCTTGTGCAGTCTGAATGCCTAGGATCGAACTTAGCCCGGCAATGATGAAGATAAGCAGTGGAAAAATGGAAAACAAGGAATAATATGAAACAACTGCTGCGGCTTCTGAACCGCGATTCTCAGTAAAATAGCTGATGGAGTGCAGGATAATTGATAGGCCTCCACTCGTCCGACGGTTAAGTTTATTATAGATTACACGTACAGGATTTTGAATACTCGGCATAGGATGTTTCAGCAATTATTCGTTTGCTGAGAATAGATTTCCTTCAAAATACTTCAAAACGGTCGA
Organism: Anaerolineales bacterium; assembly: GCA_041551115.1. Lineage (GTDB taxonomy): Bacteria > Chloroflexota > Anaerolineae > Anaerolineales > UBA4823 > DAOVXM01. The sequence continues at coordinate 6,273 of JBFENN010000064.1, read as the reverse complement.
TGTTGAAGACAAATACGGTCGCACCGCCAACGTTTACCTGTAAAGGTGTGGCAGGAATCGGCGGAATTCCCGTGAGAGGAGTGGTGACATGTTCCACGCGCCTTCGGCAGCTGTTATTCAATGCTTCATAAACCGCTTTTTCATGGCCAGCCGATAATCCGATCAAGAGTGTTGTGTTTCGCTTGCCAAGGAAACCACCTGAACTGGATAGCCTTGTGGAAGCAAATCCTAACTGGTTTAACGCATTCTCAGCGTTTTCAACATCTTTTTCCTGGATGATCACTGCCATCATCCGGTTCACTGGATAGCGTTGGTAATTCTGAATCCCTACCAGTTCAGGCCAGCCAACAGTTTGCTGCATCAAGGCCGCATCAACTTCACCCACGAGCTGTTCGTAGATTTCATTACTTAATACACCATCTCTAACCAAGCCATTAAGTGCGCTGCGTTGGGCGCGTAGTGCCTCTCTTTTAGCAGTGTCCAGCTCTTCTGCTTCAACACTCGGATTGGCGGTTAGGATTTCTTTGACGGATGCAGTTAATCTCTCATTGGACTTCTCTAGCAGCGGTGCAATAGTATCCCAAATATGATCTGACAATAATCCTTGCTGGTGGCTCCGGTTCAAGTGATCGTACGCCAGACGACTCGCTACTGCTCTGGCATGCCGGCGGTCGTATTCGTCCTGCATCTCAGTACGCTCGATCAAACCAAGCTGTCTTACAACGGTTCCCATGCTGAGTCCCTGAACAAGCAGTGTGAAGAGTACAACTCCGAAAGCCATAACTTGGACTTGCTCCGAGGCAGACAACGCCGCTGGCAAACTTAGCGCTAGAGCCAGTGATATCGCCCCGCGCAAGCCTCCCCAATACATAACCAGCCGCCATTTTGAAGGTAGCTTTGGACCAATCCTGGCCAAGGTAAATATGTTTATCGCTCTAGCAATTAAGACAGCTACAATTGCCCAAACGATCAACTGCCAATTCTCAAATAAAATTGGCAGTTCGATTTTTAGACCGATTAACAAAAAGATAAAGGAGTTAGCTAGGAATGCAGCATATTCCCAGAAATTGTGGAGTACAATCCTGGTTGTGGGCGACATACTTCTAGGACCGAAGTTACCAGCAGTCAATCCTGCTGCGACTACAGCTAGCACACCGCTTACGCCCAGAACCTCTGCGATCAGAAACGCTCCAAAAGCCAAGACAGTCGTCAGAGTTGTTTCGATCAAGTAATCGTCTATCCGGCTGATCATCTGTGAAATGATGGCACCAAGGACGAAACCAATGACGATCCCGCCTCCAGAGACAAATAGGAAATCTAATGTGCCGCTTAGCGGGTCAAATGACTCAAGGCCTGATATCGCAAGGATTACGACGACATCAAAGATTACGATTGCTGTGCCGTCATTAAATAGACTCTCCCCCTCTAACAGAACCTGAAGCCGCTTGGGCACCCCCATTGAACGGAAGAGGGCAACAACTGATACAGGATCAGTTGCCGAAACCAGAGCGCCAAATACTAACGCGACAGAGATCGCTAAACCTGTTCCCCATGATACGATCGCAGCCACGATGAGGGTGGTTAGTAAAACCCCAGGTATAGCCAGAGCGAGGATAGTCGCCAAGTTATACCGCAGTTCATTGAACCGCAAGTGAAAAGCGGCTTCGAAAATCAAAGGTGGTACAAGTAAGGCCAGTATCAAGTTAGGGGAAATGACGACTTCATATCCACTATATAGTGTTAATAGCAATCCGATCAACACTAAACCGACTGTGTATGGGACTCGAAATCGACGTGCAGCAATTCCAACTAGTACAGCAAGAAAGAGCATGCCGATGATGATCTCTTCGATAATCAAAAATTGCTCTTCCTGTGTTTCGATTTGCTCGGAAGGTTGTTCTTCTCCTTGGGTTGATATTCCGGTTTCTGGTAAATATCGCTCATCTGAAGTTATAGAGAATAGAGGAGTCTGGATATTGAACGCTTCGAAGATTTCTTGTGCTTGGGCGGGGGAACAGGCAGCTAGCAGACCGCCGATCATAATTACGAGTGCAAAGTGTGCCAATAATCTCTTCATGAATGGGGAGAATTGTTATTTTTGGATATAAAAGTAATCAACCTTCGAAACATTCGCTGCGCATTTTTTCCCAGATTACTGCAATATATTATACTTTACCCCTACAGACGGTCTCCCCATGTTGCTGTATAACCGCTGGAAGTGAGTCATTAAATAGCTGATCAGGGGGAGCATGCATTGCATTCTCGAAGCAAAGAAGTTGTTCGCTTTGAACGATGTGACTCTTAGAGCATGCTGGTGATTTACCCCCAGGTCGGTCTATAAGCCGCATTCTGTCCAGCAGATCAATCTGGATTGCACAACCTGCTGCTCTCCAACGATCTGTATGGGCGATCATCTATCTGGGACGCACGTCGCCATGCGCCTCACGCAGCCTACCCGGAATTATGATCCCGCAAGCGGAACCGGAAGACGAGTAACCTCCCTCCAACCTTAAAGTTGGATTTTTCCCTGCTTAGCCTTGCTCCAGATGGGGGTTGCCTGGCCGCCGGCATTACTACCGACGCCGGTGGTCTCTTACACGAGCAATCGTTTCCGAGTACTCAGCAGTAGCATTACCTACTACCCGCCTTTTCACCCTTACCAGGATGGGAAAGCCCTTCCTGGCGGTCTGTTTCTGTGGCCCGATCCGGTAGGTTGCCCCACCCCGGGTGTTACCCGGCATCTAACTCTGTGGAGTGCGGACTTTCCTCAATCTCGTATGAGATCGCGATCACCCGACCAACCTGGGTAATGGAATGATAAACTTATACTGGTTTTACGTCAACATGTTCGGTTTTGCTGGACAAAAGGTGTCAGATAGGGTAAAATACTTCGCTGTGAAAATGGAAAAGTAAGCTTTGTTGGAGGAATTGTCTTGGCAAATATCAAATCGGCAATAAAACGCAACCGCCAGAACATTAAACGTCGTTTACGAAATCGACAGTATCGGGGTGCAGCTAGATCATATATTAAGCGCGCGCGGATTGCGATGGAAGAGGGCGAGCTGGAAATGGCCCGTACAGAAACACTGAGCGCTGTACGCGCATTAGACAAAGCTGTCGCGAAGGGCGTCATTCATAAGAATAACGCGGCTCGTCGCAAGGGCCGGTTAATGAAAAGCCTTGCAACATTAGAATCCGAAGCTTAATTTCCCTGTCGTACTGAATAGATTTGGGCATAAAGAACCCATCCAAACGGGAGCCACAACGCTCCCGTTTTTTTACGCGGCTTACGATATATCAGCCCTGAAAACAGTCGCTTCTTGAGTAAAGTCAGCTTATCGTCATGATATAATCCGCCCATAGTAGGGTGGAGTATTGTGAATAGTTGATACGAGGAGCCAGCATGTTTCAAGCTGAGCGGCATGCCGCAGAAGCGAAAATCCGAGCTTATTGCGTCGAGCACAAACTGCCCGATGATCTTGAATATGTTTGGGCTCCAATACCTTTTGGGGGTGAGTGGGGGATTTCTACTTCTTTCTTTCAGTTAGCAGCCCAGGTGTCGCGCACTATCAAGGCAGAAACGGGAAAAGCAGTGAGCGTACCCGAACTTGCCCAAGATATCGCCCAAGGTGTTGCTGAGTATCTCGGGACGCCGCTAGATTTTATGCGGGTTGAAGCCCAACGAGGCTATCTAAATTTATATTTTGCTACTGCAGATTACGCCAGGCGGGTAATAGATAACGTGTTGATCCATCAAGCAGATTTTGGACGATCAGAAAGGAATGGCAACCGCATATTGGTTGAGTTTTCACAACCGAATACCCATAAGGCTTTTCATGTCGGTCATCTGCGTAATGTGGTCTTAGGTGATGCAATATGTAATATTCTCGATATTGCGGGATATGACGTGATCCGTGCAAACTATATCAATGACACCGGCCTGCATACAATTAAATGGTTGTGGAATTATCAGCGCTATCATGCAGGTGAAGAACCTGGTAAGGACAAGACCCGCTGGATGGGCGACCTGTATGCCGAAGCCAACCAGCGGATTGAAGCATCTCCAGAAGCCGAGAAGGAAGTCCGCACTTTATATGCCCGTTGGGACCAACGAGATCCAGAGGTTATTGCTTTGTGGGAGGAGACTCGCCAGTGGTCTTTAGATGGATTTGATCAGATCTATGATTTATTAGGGATCCGATTCGATCATATATTTTATGACCACGAGATGGAGAAACCGGGACAGGAATTGGTGCAATCTTTGATTGCACAAGGGATTGCTGAAGACGAGCGACCTGATGGCCCAGTGATAATTCGCCTCGATGATTTGCTCGGTTTAAAGAAGGAGAAATACAGGGTCTTGGTTGTACTGAGGTCTGATGGGACTTCATTATATGCAACGAAAGACCTAGCGTTATCATTAGCGAAATTTGCTAAATTCAACCCCCAACGTTCCGTGTACGTAATCGATGTTCGTCAATCACTATACCTCCAGCAGATATTTAAAACGTTAGAAATCATGGGGCATCCAGAATGGGCTGAACGATGCTTCCATATGAGCTACGAAATCGTAAATTTACCGGGCAATGTAACCATTGCATCCCGGGAAGGTACTGTCGTACTGCTTGAGGACCTGATCCGTGAAGCAAAAGACCGCGCCCTTAAAGTGGTCCAAGAAAAAAACCCGTCCTTGTCCGCTGATGAGATGGAAGCTGTCGCCCGGGCGGTGGCTTTAGGGGCGATTAAATACCCAATGTTATCTAGGGATAGTACCCGCGTGGTGACCTTCGACTGGGAATCAGCGTTGGATTTTAATGGGCAAGCTGCACCCTACATACAATACGCATCCGTGCGCGGTTCGAGCATCCTGCGCCGGGCAACTGAAGCGCTGCCAGGGTCAACCTTGCCAGCATATAGCTTGGAACCAGCTGAAATTGAGTTGATTGATTTGATATCGCGTGTTCCTGGAGAAATCGAAAGATCAGCTCAGGAATTCAAACCATTACTCGTTGCAACTTTAGCCTACGAATTGGCGCGTGCTTTCAATGACTTCTATATGCAATGTCCCGTTATCCAAGCGCCAGATGAACAACGTTCATTTCGTTTGCGTTTGGTAGCTGCCGCTCGGCAGGTGCTAAATAATTTGTTAACTATCTTGGGAATTCCAGCTCCCGAGGTAATGTAATCATTACCCACGATTCTGATGGGGTTGTGGGTAAACCATACACTATTTGAAATTGGAGAGAAAATATTAATGTCCGCAATACGCACTTTGATCATGGGAGCAGCAGGGCGAGACTTCCACAACTTCAATGTTTTTTACCGCGATAATGCAGCTTATGACGTGGTTGCATTTACCGCTACTCAAATCCCGGATATAGAAGGTCGAGTCTACCCGGCTGAGTTGGCTGGCTCACTTTACCCAGCGGGGATTCCAATCTATGCAGAAAGTGAGTTAACGAAATTAATTCCAGATCAACAGGTCGATCAAGTTGTCTTTGCTTACAGCGATGTCCCCCATGAGTACGTGATGCACCAAGCTTCCATGGTCTTGGCGGCCGGCGCAGATTTTCAGCTTCTTGGGCCGCGGGTGACCCAGGTGAAATCGTCAAAACCGGTCGTTTCGGTTTGTGCAGTCCGCACCGGCGCCGGAAAGAGCCAAACTACAAGACGAGTATCATTAATCCTTCGGGATATGGGTTACAAGGTAGCGGCTATCCGCCACCCAATGCCTTACGGTGATCTAGTGAAACAGGCTGTTCAGCGTTATGCGGATTACGCCGATTTAGATAAACACGAGTGTACGATAGAAGAACGTGAGGAGTACGAGCCGCATATAGACAATGGGATCATTGTCTATGCTGGGGTGGATTACGAGCGTATCTTGCGACAAGCAGAGCAAGAAGTGGATGTCATCTTATGGGATGGGGGGAACAATGATTTCCCATTCTATGCTTCCGACTTAGAGATTGTGGTTGCTGATCCACATCGCCCGGGTCATGAATATACTTATCATCCAGGAGAGGTGAATGCTCGAACGGCAGATGTTATCGTGATTAATAAGGTCGATACAGCCAACCCCGAGGCGATCATCCAGGTGCGGGATTCGCTCAACAAACTGAATCCCTCCGCTGTTGTGGTCGAAGCCGCTTCACCACTGTTCGTCGATGATCCTGCTGCAATACGAGGTAAGCGAGTATTAGTTGTTGAAGATGGGCCGACACTGACTCACGGCGAAATGGCTTATGGCGCAGGGTGGGTTGCAGCTCGCCG
>JBFENN010000063.1:0-17287 GCA_041551115.1 Anaerolineales bacterium | reverse complement strand
GCAGCGACATCGAAAGTGTACATTATGTCATGGGCAAATATCCTCCTCATTTAGATTGCCAGTTGGAATCAAAAGCCAGTGGGAATGGGATCGAACTTGTTGGCAACTATATTGAAGGAAATATGTACGCCACCCAAAATCTGGAACGTGTAGGGGTGCTGATCAATAGCATTACCATCGATCAACCGGGTATTTACAAATTCTCTTGCCAATACCCGGACGGCAGAACAGACCCAGAAATTGTCCTGGCAGTGGGACCGAACATGATCTATGAATTTTTCAACATTGCCGTAAAACCCATCGCAGTTATGATCCTTGGCGTACCTATATTTGTCTGTACGAGTACAATATCCATCCTGATCATCGGTTTCGTTGCTTACAAACACAACCGATCCAAGAACATACTGGCTATCGGTAACGAATGATCATGTATTGAGTCCTTACCACGAACTGCTTTGGGGATGTCGCTTCTTGATGACCACGCGCAAATTGGCTTTCCAATTCGTGCTGCCTCCGGTTCAGCTTGTGCTCCAATCCCTCCAATAGAGATATCAATGAATATGAGCTGTCGATCTTCAATGGGATCGTCTAGTGATCAAACTTACTGACCTGTAACCAGTGTTAACGAAGCATCCAGTAATAAAGGCAGCGAAATCGCCATCTCGCGCTAGTGCTACAGCATCGAAGCACCATAAATCTACTCTTCTCGGCCGAAGCTGATGAGAGTAGATTTAATTACAACTTCTAAATGAACCGCTATCTGGCGGTTGAATCCCGCCAAATTTGGTTTAAGGAGTGAATAGGCAAGTAGCGGCCAAATAATCTAAATCAGAAAACTCAAACTTGACTTAAAAAGATAGAGCGGTGGAAAATGTCCACACGCTCTATCCGGCAAATGACTGTTAGATAGCAATCCCGAAAAAGCCTAAGACCCAAGCTAATAGCCAGCTTACCACTGCGATGGCAACAGCCGCAACAATCGCACCGACAAATCCGCTGACTTTCATCCCGGGGAGGAATCGGTCGCTAATCATCAGAATGATCGCAGCAACTACCAAGAGTACAATCGCACCCAACCAACCACCACCGATCGTAAGACCTAGCAATCCAAGAAGCCAGTTGACAACCGCCGTGACAATGGCGATTACGATCGCAGCGATAATCGCACTCCCGTAGCTGTCGACAGTTAGCCCCAAATTGAGCCTTCCAACGATGTAAATCACTAATGCACTCACTAAAAGGGCTATGAGAAAACTAAATAATATGCTCATTTCTAAATCATCCTCCTTGTAAACATAAATTGAATTGGTGATTACCTTTACATTAGTAACACCTAAATTATCGAAAGGTTGCTGAAGAGATTGAAATCTGTAATGAGAATGGCATAAGCCTACCTCTCAATTCATCGATTATAATAAGCGGCGAATACCTAGGGCATTTTATATATACAAGTTTCAGCTGCGGAAGGAACCTAGAAAGTCAAGAACCTCCACTCGTAGCACATCTATAAAGACGTCCTTCTGAAAACTCCGCGCAAACAAGCGCCCCTGTTAGGGTCGTACCTTCCTGCAGCTGCTACCAACCACTGGAGTGATCATGATGATCTTGATCATTCCAGACGACATGCTCTATCGGGCAATCCGTTCCCAAATGAGACTTGATCACGATTGGAAATGGAATCTAGTCTTCAACTTGCGAGCCATAATAAAAATGTGAAAACGCGTTTCCGGGCATTCCATTGCAGTATTAGACGCGGAAGTATTAATTCGCTTCGCAGCGACTTGATTTTGAACCAACGAATGGTTGGTTCTTTTTTATACTAGCTACAGTATTCGAAGGTAGAAATGGAACACAACTACCTCCAAGCTTTTCATCTCCCCACCCGCTGAAACTCTTCCTCCAGCCCCGGCTGATCAAATGGTAGCCTGATATTGCCATGTTCAAACCACTGTATTTCGATACTGGATTGCCAATTGGCAGTCCGGAATATTTTTGAATATTCAAAATTAACCCCCTGAATAATACCTTCGCGGTATGACACTAACACCATTCTGTTGCTATATTGGAAATGTGAGAATTCATCAAGCTTAGTTATAGTCTGATAGGAGGAGCCATGAGTACGAACAATGGAACTGCAAGGATATTGGAAGATGTGAGCATAAATATCAAGATCAAGCTTTCAGCATTATGGGTAGTGCTCATGTTTTTCTATACTTATGCGGACATTCTTGGTTTTTATGCGCCGGGTAATCTTGAGGAGCTAATAGCTGGAGAAATTGCCGGTATACAAATGACACAAGAATTGCTGCTAGGGAGTGCAATATTAATGGTGATACCAAGTGTAATGGTTATCCTGTCGATTATGCTGAAAGCGAAAGCAAATCGCTTGGTAAATATCCTTGTAGGTGTTGTCTACATCGGTGTACTTGTAAGCACCTTTTTGACAGGTAGAAATCCTATCTATTACATATTCTTTGCAGTCGGGAAAGCAATACTTCTGGTGCTTATCGTTTGGAATGCATGGAAGTGGCCCCACTCGGAGGCTTGAAGTGTAAGAATTTTTTCACATAATAATGCAGCACAGTAAACCATACTTACCACGGGTTGGTAAATAATGCTTCGAGCCGATGTTGGATTGGCTTACCGATCGCACCTGCATTTGCTGGCGCCAACAGTCAGAGCCTATATCACGACCTCTGGATTCATATTTCTGAAGAACTTGATGCTGCCAAATGGGCAATAGACGAACCCATCTTGATGCTTTAGGCTATTTTAACGGTATCTTTTCTGGCTGAGTGCGACCTTGTTACTTTTATGGAGATACTTCAAAAGTACCCAAAAAGGCGTTGGTAGGTAGTCCGGCGCACAGAGCTATGTGCAGGTGAGAATCCCCATAATGTAATGACCGCAATTGGAGTCAATATTCTAAATCTGCTTCCGGACCTTCCCGGGGAAGCAAATGATACTATGTCTAGGGATTCGCGTTGATATAGAAATACAACCAAAAGAATACTTTCGGAAGAATGCACACAATTTCCGTAAACTCATAAGGTCGAATATCAGCTGCAGTGTCTGTGATGATCATGTAAGTTGTCCGATGCACGAACTACTTTGGGGCTATAAACTTGCTGGAGCCCACACGCTATGTGGCTATCCGGCTCGCGCTTCGTCCGGTTCATCTTATACTTCAATCATCCCGCTGGAGCCATCACTGCGGATGAACTGGCTGGTCTGCAGCCGGATCCAACCGGGTTGTCTCCTGTTCCATCCCCACTATAGCCCGCAGGTTAGATTTGCAGGCTACTTCGGTGCCATGGGTTATCACGCCGCCACCCGCATGACATCAGTCTGATTTAGGTGGTGTTAATTGGATTACTTATTTCGATAAGGAAATCAATGGGGAATTTTACCTGAGTGATTTTTTCTATCGTTTTTCTATTGTGGTTACCTTCTACCCATTATTAACAATTTCTATTTTTATCATAGTGTTTCCATGGTATAGTTTTTTGAATATACAGATTCAACTCACAAGTGCGACTTTGCATGTTTGAGTAAGAGGTGATTTGCTACAGCATCTGTGCTTTTGATTACGACCATCGTCGTAGGAGCACCAAAGAACAACTACCCGTAGCTTGCCCAACCAGCTATCCGGCGGGAAAACTTGATCCCGACCAGCGACAGGAAGGCAAGATAAGTTTCAACTAGTCAAGGAGGTGAAGGAGTGGCTCTTAATAGGAGACGCTACCCAGTAGAGGATCTTGAGCCAGTGGCTGATATGTTCCGGCGGCTCGCTAGGCAAAGAAAGTCTCTCATTATCGGGATCGTGGGTGTGCTGCTAGCTCTTTGGCTGACATCGGGCATCTACCAAGTGCAGCCGGGCGAGGATGGCGTCATTCGCACCTTTGGCCGCTACACGGCGACCACTGGCCCCGGCCTGCACTACCACATTCCATGGCCTGTGCAGATGGTCACTATTGTGGATGTGGAAAGCATCCGAAGGGCGGAGATCGGGTTCCGGACCTCGCCAAACGGGAACAAGGAGGACGTGGAGGATGAGGCCTTGATGCTGACCAAGGATGAGAACATCGTACAGGTTGAACTCCTGGTCCAGTATCGGGTAGGCGATTCGCGGGACTTCATCTTCAATGTGCAGAACGCGGAGAACGTCCTGCTTACGACCGCCGAGGTAGCCCTGCGCAGCACGGTAGGGAACATGACCATCGATGCCGTCATCACCGAGGAGCGTTCTCGAGTTCAGGAGGAGACTCGCACCTTCCTCAAGCGACTGTTGGAGGAGTATGGCTCGGGAATCTTGGTGACTGATGTCCGCTTGCAGGTGGCCGATCCGCCCGAGGAGGTGCGTGACGCCTTCCAGGAGGTGGTTCGCGCCCGGGCTGACAAAGAGCGGCTGATCAACGAGGCCCAGGCCTACGCCAATGATGTGGTTCCCCGAGCACGGGGTGATAAGCAAGAACAAATTGAGAATGCCACGGCTTTCAAGGATCAACAAGTGCTCCTGGCTACCGGCGACGCCGAGCGCTTCCTGGCCGTCCTAAATGAGTATCGCTTGGCACCGGAAGTGACCCGTGAGCGGATGCACATCGAAGCCCTGGAGGAAATTATGGCCAAAGTGGAGCTGATTTTGTTGGACGTCAGCGCAACCAACCAGGTCTTGCCTATCTTGCCCATAGGGGACCTGAGTGAGTCCATTCCGCAATTGGGAGGAGAGTGATTCCATGCGTTATCTTCTTTGGCTGATTATTATCTTGATCGCGGTGGGCATCCTAGCCAGCCAGGTCTTCTTCATCGTAGATGAGACCGATCAGGCTATGGTGCTGCAGTTCGGCGATCCAATCCGCACGATACAAAATCCTGGTCTCTATGCTAAGATCCCCTTTATCCAAAACCTGATCTTCTTCGAAAAGCGTATCCTCTCCAGCGACGCCCCCCCCCAGGAGTACCTGACCACGGACAAGAAGCGTCTGGTGGTGGACCATGTGACGCGCTGGCGGATCAATGATCCCTTGCTCTTCTTCCAGGCGGTCGGCACGGAGGCGGGCGCCAGAGCCCGTCTGGACGACATCGTATTCTCGGAACTGCGGGAGGAGCTAGCGAAAGTCGATTTTGTCGATATTATCTCTCTGGAACGCGAGAATATCATGGAGAGAGTAGCCGAATCCGCCGAGGAGAAGGCCAAAGAGTTCGGCATTGATATCGTTGATGTGCGCGTTAAGAGAGCCGACCTACCAGTAGAGGTGGAGGAGAGCGTCTACCTGCGTATGCAGGCTGAGCGCCAGCGGGAGTCATCGCTCTTCCGCGCAGAGGGCGAGGAGCAGGCGGCCATCCTGCGCGCTCAGGCGGACCGGGAGCGAACGGTCATCCTGGCCGAGGGCTACGCCGAAGCGCAGAGTCTGCGTGGCGAGGGCGAGGCTTTGGCCATCAAGATTTACGCTGAAGCCCTGGAGCAAGACCCAGAGTTCTACGCCTTCACCCGCCGCCTGGAAGCCTATAAGCTCACTCTGAAGAACGGCGATTCCATCGTCATTCCGGTTGACTCCGACTTCTTCCGCTATCTGACCAGCGGCGCGCTGGTACCGTCCGTCGAGGAGTAAGCCGCAGACACCCGCCCTTGGCGCTGTCGGGCGATACCGATCTACCAATACGCTATCCGTCCTCCAAAACATCCGTCAAACCATCCAGCACACGGACTACTAACCGCCTTCCTCCCCCGATTGGGGGAGGATAGAGGTGGATGTACAAGTAACCCCCACTCCATCCGCACGACATCAGTCGACATCCTGGATCGCGTTGAAGTTAGTTGGGCTACCGGTGGGTGGCACCTTTCAGGCCCCTCCAGACTCTTGATATTCCTATCAGCTCAGGTTAATGCGCTGATGTGTGGGATCAAAGAAGTGATGTATAGGGACTGATGCCCATTTCCATCAACACCCCTGCAACCGAGATGAAAACGGGATGCAGGGGCTTACCACTTGGTCATTCCTCACGACATCTCCCACCGCCGATCCTCTATTAACAAGAATCAATATAATCAATATTCACCACCAAGGGAAGGATACAGGATTGCCGGGTAAGCAGTCCTGCACTCCATTTTCTCACAATGGCATCCCCACCGTCTTGGTAAACAGTCGTCTTACTGTTCCTCGATTATAGCAATCCCCCCGCTCGAGCCGTCGATACGGATCAGTTGGCCGGTCTTTAGCCGGGTCGTCGCCCGGTCGACGCCGACGATCGCCGGCAGACCGTACTCGCGCGCCACAACTGCCCCATGTGTCATCATACCGCCCACTTCCATCACCAGCCCGGCTGCTGAAAGGAACAGCGGGGTCCAGGAGGGGTCGGTGCCCGGGCAGACCAGAATCTCGCCTGGCTGCAAGCCAGCCTGGGTTGGATCAAGCACCACCCGCACCCGGCCAGTGACGCTTCCGGGGGACACCGGGCTGCCTGACAGTCCGTCATCCACAGGTGTCTCGGAAATGACCCCTTCGTAATATGCTCGGCCATCACTCAGCAGCAAGCGCGGGATCTGCTGGCGGGCAAATTCCCTCTGGTAAGCGGTCCTGCGTTTAAAGATCAACGCCTGCCAATCGACTGCCACCCGGGCAGCGAAAGATTTCAACTCAGAGAGAGTCAAGTAGAACAGGTCATCTGGTTGGTCAAGATCGCCGGTTTTGGTTAATTCAGAACCGCTCTTCAATAGCTCGCGCTGAACCAGCCACATCATGCGCACTGCAAAGAACTTGGGGCTCTCCCGAGCGCCCATTAACTGGCGTGCCCGTCCGGCAAAGAAGCGCACCAGCCGGGCTTTGATCCAGCCGCAGCGTGTCTGCCGTACTGCACTCGTCAGTTGGTCGATAGCCACATGCGCTGAGTCTGCACCACGGGCAAATACTACATCCGGCGCCAGGGACTCTTCATCGATCTCCAGGTAGCTGGCCAGAGTCTCAAAGATATAAGTTGGATCGTCCCCCCAGCGGGTGCGTCCCAGATCGATCTCAGCCAAGCCGCGTCCGCCAAATTGCTCTAGGAACTTGCGCACTACCTGCATCGTAACCGGCGGCAGGGCCCCAGCGTGGTATCCCGTCGCCAGCTCCACTGCAGTACTATTTTGGAATACATCCAAGGAACCCGGATCTCGGCGGATCGTCTTAGCCATCTCCCACAAAGCCAGGTCCATCTCCGTGGTCGGGTTATTAGGCATGCCGCGCGTCACCTGCAGTACCAGGTCGTGCATCATGTGCGGTGATGCCCCGCTGGTTTCCTTTTCAGCCCGCTTTGCCAGCATGTTGAGTGCATTCCAGGAAGCCATTCCAGCGGCAACAACGGAGACGAACAGCAGGAAGGTGTGCGGGAATTGCTCGAGTGCGAAATCGGGCAGCAGGTCAACGCGTTGGTCTAGATTACGCCAGCTGTCCCCTTGAATTGATTCAGTGCGAGCTTCCATCAATCCCAGCACATGTTCACTGTGCTTGATGACATATTCACGCCGCCTTCTGGGCGCAATCAGGTTCAGAAGTATATTGCCCACCAAGGGAAGTAGGAAACGAACGATCCTGAGACATCCTTGATGGCTGAAAACAGCTTTTCCGGGCTGCAGACGCGGGTCATCCCAGATATTTTCAATCGCCTGGCGGACCGATGGCTCGACCATACCGAACACCACAGGAAGGATGCGCCGCCCAATGGCATTAGTTATCACCGGGGTGATATTGACCCACAGCCGCTCACCGGCGACATCGATTGCTGTTTGGCTGGTGCGCGTCACCTGCATCCCGAACAACCGGGCACCTGACGCGAAAATCTCCGCGATAGCATCACGGCCCAGCGGCGTCATCGGATCCAGCATGCCCTGCACGGCAGCAAAAGAGAAGCATACCTTCAATGGCTCAATAGGCATTCCTGCCGGCAGCGGGAAAAGCGACGTTATCGGACGCGATTGGAGAATGTGCAATTCGCCACCTGCCCACGCCCATTCGATATCCTGCGGCGAATTGAGCAATAGTTCAATTTCAGCGCCTATTTTGGCCAGTTCCAGGATGACCTCATCAGGGAGGGCTTGCTCAGCAGAGCTATCGACCTGCTGGGTGTTGACTCCGCCACCCGGATTGGGGGTGATGATGGTGGCCTTGCTGCCGAGAATTTTATCGCGGATGACTGCCTTTCGAGTATCAACCACGTAATGGTCGGGTTCCACTTGCCCGCTGACCAGCGCTTCACCTAGCCCGAGCGTGGCGTCGATCACAGTTTCGCTGCGCAGCCCACTAACAGGATTAGTGGTGAATAACACCCCTGACACCTCGCTCGCCACCATCTTCTGAACCACTACGGCTAGGGCGAGATCCTGATGGGATATATGATTACGCTGGCGGTAACCGATCGCCCGTGCTGTCCAGAGCGAACCCCAGCATTTGACCACCGCTTGCTGCAGTGCTTCCGCCCCTAGGATGTTGAGGTACGTATCCTGCAGCCCAGCGAAGGATAATCCGGGTAGATCCTCTGCGGTAGCCGAAGATCGCACCGCAACCGGGCCGCTGCCAAGCCAGCGCCAGGCTTGCTCGAGAACTTCCGTTAGGCCAGCGGGCAGTTCGCCAGAGCTGAACTGCGCCTGGATCTCTTCCGAGGCAATCGCCAGATCATCCGGCGCGCTGGGGTCGATAGCTTGCAGGGCGTTCTCAATCGCCTTAGACAGATCGTTGTGGGCAACATATGCCCAGTAAACCTTCGTGGGGATAATAAATCCCTTCGGGACCGGGAAGCCGCCCTGGACCAGCTTGACCAGGTTGAGTGCTTTACCCCCAAGAGTTTCAAGGGACGCTTCTGATGAGTCAAGCGGTAAGAATAGGTCAGGCAGCGCTATATTGGGTGTCATGATGACTCTAATGTTATCAGACATCCTACGCAGGTGGGAGCAGGATGGAGTTTTTGGGCAAGTTGATATCGAGGTGAAGTGTCCATACTCAATAAACCAATCGACTAAACAAATATTGCGCCAAGAACAATAAATAGTATGGTATGCACCTTCTCGCTCTTATACTGCACAGAACAGATCATTTTACTTGCCACCATTTTCCCACATAGTGCATGTACATCTTGTCTTCATCGGATATAGTTCCCTCGGTAACATTTTTATTTAAGTGGACGATACCCTCTAGGTGAGATTTTAGATGAATTAACCCTGCTTGTTGACTACCGCCAGAGAAATCTATATACTGAAAATGAGAGGTGTATTGAGACGCGGGTGGGATAAAAGCATACTTTATTGAATAAAGGGGAGCATGGTGGGGTTTGACCAAGAGAACCCATATTGCAGCACAATTGAAAGCGATGGATTCCATTGATTTAAAGTGTCGCTAGAGTGTTGTGGCGATTAAAATCGAAAGGAGGCACCCTTATGTCAGCCGTAAACTCAAATAAGAGCAGCACCAATTGGCTTCTTTCTGCATCCTTGAAGCACCCTGTCCTCGTTATGCTGATCCTCTTCATTATTGCATGCTTGTTCAAGATATTGGACAGTTTTGTCTTTCGTTTGGATGAACTGCTAGGGGAAGCTATCCTGACAAAGGCGCTCGGATTCCTTCTAGTAGCAGTCTATGTTTGGGGTTGCGGTAGAAAACTGAGTGACATCGGTTTTCATAAGCGTTTCTTGGGGAAAGCTCTGCTTATATCTGCGCTGAGTTTCATCATTCTATATATAGTTGCGTACACTACCCAGATGATCATGCTACTGTCATCTGGTGAAGAGGCCAGCTTTGTTCTTTCAGCAGTTGACCCTAAAACAGGCATGTCAGGCGGCTGGTTGTTTGCGATCTGGTTACTGACAGCCAACCTGGTCAATTCGGCCATGGAAGAAGGTCTATTCCGGGGAACGATGATCCGCCACTTTCTTATCCGGTTCTCTGGTTGGGGTGCGATCCTACTGCAAGCGGGTTTATTTGCTCTGTGGCACATGAATTGGCCAGCCAGGCACTTGCTAGATGGGGGAGCTAGTTACGGTCAAGTGGGCTTTGAAGCGCTGAGCTTGCTTGTCGGTACATCAATTGCAGGAATCGTTTATGGATATCTATATTTGAAAACTGACAATCTCTGGGGACCCTTCCTAGCTCATACTATGAATAACGGGATCTCGAATGTATTATTCATTAGTACGAGCATGGGGATTCAATCTGGGCTCGAGTTTGGTCCCTTTCTTGCCATCTTTCTGATCGGGCATTTACTGGTGATACCAGTAACTTATTTTGCGGCCAAAAGACTTGAAATGCCAATCGTGAAGCCGTGGGGTGAAATCGATGACCCGGCAGAAGGACTTACTATGTCAGCTGCGCATTAATGTGGTTGCGGTTTACTCTTCGTCAAGCTCAGCAGCTGAGCTCAAATCTGTTAGAATGCACCTGGGAGCCGACAGTTAATCCCCCAAGTTATAAAGATTATACCGAACCGCTAGTTCTCGAGCATAATTCAGTCCTATATATATATTTTTTTTCAGACGGGATTCTATCTTGCCAGCTGTGGCTAGGACAGGCAGAGGTGATTCGAAATCTGGATAACCCCAGGCGATGTAGGTTCAACCCTGAAGAGCGCTTGATGATTCAGGCAGAATTGTGGTAAAATTCCTACAGTCTTCTGAAAGAGGCTCACGCGATGACAGACAACCTGTAACAATCCTAGTACGCAGGCAAACTACCCGCTGAATTTGGATTCCGGCCGGGACATTTGCCCCGGTTTTTGTTTTCTGTTACAGGAGAGATCATTGTGCTGACTGCCCATCAACTCCACAAATCTTACAACTTAAATACAATTTTAGTAAACGTCACCTTCAGTATTGGTCCAGGCGAGCGCGTTGGCCTGATTGGTCCCAATGGCTGTGGTAAATCCACGCTACTGCGCATCCTGGCGGGTGAGGAAGAACCGGACCGGGGCAGCGTCAGCCTGGTCCCAGGCGATCTGCGCCTTGGGTACCTCCCGCAGGGTTTGGAGTTCGAGCCGCAGATACCATTGGGGCAGATCGTGCAATCAGTCTATGGGAACCGGCAAGCCCTGGAAGCCGAAGTGGCGCGCCTGGCAGCGGACCTGGTGCATTCCCCGGATGATTTCAACTTACAGACTGATTATGACCGGGCGCTCGAACGGCTGCAAGCGGCTTACGAGATACCGCATAACCAGTTAGCTACCATCATGGAAGCGATGGGATTGGACGACCTAGATCTGGATTGGCCGGTCAGTATGCTAAGCGGCGGGCAAAAAACACGCCTCTCGCTGGCATTGGTGCTGCTGGGTGACCCACAAGTCTTGTTGCTGGATGAGCCGACCAACCATCTAGATATCGGCATGCTGGAGTGGCTGGAAGGCTGGCTGGTAGACTACCCTGGTGCGGCTCTGATCGTTTCCCATGACCGGACGTTTTTAAATCGCACCGTAAACCGCATCTTGGATGTAGACGAACACACACACCAGCTGCGCCAGTACACGGGCAATTATGATGACTATCTGGAACAATATCTCGCTCAAGAAGAACGCCAATGGGATGCTTATAAAGACCAATTGGCTGAGATACGCCGCATTCGCCAGGATATCCAACGCACTAAGCAGCAATCCTTCCGCGTGGAACAAACTACAACCTCACGCCAGCCAGGCGTTCGGCGGATTGCGAAGAAGGTAGCGAAGAAGGCTGCTTCCCGCGAGAAAAAGTTTGCGCGCTTCCTGCGGTCCGACCAGCGCGTCGATAAGCCTTTGCTGGGTTGGCAGATGAAACTCGAGTTCGACAACCGGCCTGGCGATGGTGGATCATACCGCCTGGGACGCAATATCTTATCGACAGTTGACCTGGCGGTCGGTTATCCTGGTTATCCTGCGTTGTTGGCGGGCTTAAATTTGGAGATCCAGCCTGGTCGGAGAATCGCTTTTACTGGACCGAACGGATGCGGTAAGACCAGCCTTCTGCGCACGGTTGCCGGGCGCCTGCCGCCTGCCAGCGGGGATGTCCACTTGGGTGCTAGCGTAAAGCTGGGGTATATGTCGCAGGAACAGGAAACTCTTGACCCAGCCATGAATGCCTTGGAAAGTTTGCTCAGTGTGGCTTCGCTCAACGAGACCGAGGCGCGCTCATTTCTGCATTATTTCTTGTTCAGTGGTGATGATGCCTTGCGGACAATCGACCAGCTCAGCTATGGTGAGCGCTCTCGTTTGATCTTAGCGACCCTGGTGGCTGAAGGCTGCAACCTGCTGTTGTTGGACGAACCAATCAACCATCTTGATATCCCTTCGCGCACCAGGTTTGAACAGGCGCTGACCCAATTCGAGGGCGCCGTTCTAGCAGTTGTACACGATCGCTACTTCATCGACTCGTTTGCGACCGATTTGTGGGTTGTGCAGAATGGGGATGTTCGCTGCGAGGTGCTAGTCCCCTAAAAATTCACTTGGAACATACACGCCTTAAATCATCACTCCCGGAGGTTGAGAACCCGCTATGCGTTCGTTTGATTGATGAGATCTTAAACTAAGCCAAGCTTAATTACCATGTAACGAGCGGTCATTCACCCAAGATGGTCGGCAGGATGATATACTGCTGGACATCTTCCTTGCGTATTTGTGGAGGATTTCCCAATACCGAATCAACCCTGACGATGTGATCATCCACGATATTCAAGATCGTGATCAGGAACCGAGCTTCGTTGATGAACGCAATCGCATACTCGCCGCGCGGATAGTTCGGATCCGAGTAGGCAGCTTCAGATACTGAATAAACCGTATAGAGCTCTGAGCTATCGATACCCGTCCAAGTATTGATATGCTCCTGCCTGATGAAATGCCCTTCCGGTCCAAGAAAGGGTAATACTCGCACTTCCTCCCCTTCGGATTCGCCTGGCTGGCATTTCGGTGGTCCACCCAATCCTCCCTGGAATGTACATCTCGCGGTTGTGTATTGGACAACCGCTCGCAGACCTTCAACATCACCCACTTGAACGCTGTGAATGATGTCATCAAGCTCTTCCAGACCTGTTTTCTGATCCTCCGGATTAATCTCTGAAGAAGTAGATGTTGCGGCGACCGCTCCTGGCAAGGTCGGCGTGACTCGGAGAAGATCCTCCGGTTTGGCTGGTGGAGAGGTCTCCAGCCTGGTTGTTGTTGCTGTCGGCTCAGCTGCCGGACTGCTGCAGCTAGCCATGGTCAGGATGGTTAAAACGGTTACAAGTAATAGATGGTTGACTAGCATCTTTCTATTCATCACTCAGTTCCTCAACCTTAAGGTAAGCATGGTTTCCTGCCAACCTGCAAATTAAGCATGCATCGAAATGCTTATCCTTCAATGTGGCAGAAAGTACTATCAGATAACGCAGCCTCTGTAAAGTAGATCCATTATATAGGTAAACTTACGCCCCAAGTGTACTGTTTTTTCACTTACTCGGGATATCTCGTGAGGGTGCAATAGTATATGCAGTAGACATACACATCTGCCTCGCCTCAGCTAGCTACCATGTTAACCAAATGCGCCTGGTGTTTCCCACCCAAACGATTTGTCAGGCTTAGTTTGTGTTGACAAAAGGATATAACAGTTGGTAGCTTTGTTTGTGGCACGATCAAAGCAAACTTATGGGATAATGTCGCAAAATGGAGCGCATCTCTATGGTCAGGAAAGAAATGGGTTCGCAATACTGCATGCACAGTATCGGAGACTGAATTGAGTAATTTTAGCGTAGATGACCCAACAACCAAAGCAAATACACCGGTTTTCCCGGCTATCAAGGGGTTGTACATTCTCGCAATCACAGCTGAATCGTTAGCGCATGATGTACTGAGATCAGTTGTCCAGATGGCAGACGAGATGCTCAGAAATAAGAATCCCATTTTTGCCAGTCTATGGGAAGATCATATGCAGGCTGATACCGCCAAAAAAATTGCCAATATTCAATTTGCTGGTTCGCTCATCCACACGCCACAGACCATGCAGACCGCGCTGGTCGGCTGGCTTAAGCAAGAACACAATATCGTTTGCATACCTGACTTAAACTATAACTTTTTCCCCCAAGGGATGCGCGATCCACAAGGCAGGGAGAACTACTTTCTTTTCTATTTTGATCTGGATGTGTGATATCCTTCAATCCCACAGGAGATTTCGAATCAAACCCATTTTTCATCAGAAAAGAAGCATAGGTACTTAATCGAAAGGAAGCGAAAACTACTTATGGATGATATATATAAAATCAAATTTGTTGCGAACCCTGAAGAATCAGCCTGGGGGATCATCGGCCAAGGCGTTGGAACCTACAATAAAGAACATGCTGGTGATAACCACTTCCAACGGTTATGTTACGTGCTCAACGGCAGCGACGAAGAAGTTGTAGGCGGCGTACTGGGCGAAGTATATTGGGATTGGTTATACATAGATTTATTGTGGGTAAAAGAAGAACTGCGCGGTCACGGGCATGGACATCGCTTATTAACCCGTATTGAAGAAGAGGCCCATGATCGTGGAGCAATGAATGCATATTTAGACACGTTCAGTTTTCAGGCACCCGAGTTCTACAAGCAGCATGGCTACCAAGTCTTCGGTGAACTAACAAATTTCCCACCGGGCTACCAGCGCTACTTTTTCACCAAAGATCTTTAGGATTCGTGCGCTGGCAAATGAGGTCCAGCAAGCTGAGGATACTTATGAAACTAACTATCCTCGATCGTGTACGGGTATTGAACAAGCATGTCACGAATAAGATTTTGATCCATATCTGCGGGAAGAACTTTGGTCATTTTGCCATCTTGAGCCATGTATGTCGGAAAAGCGGCAAGCTCTACCGTATTCCCATTATTGCCGAACCCCTAAATGATGGTTTTGTGATTGCGCTGACCTACGGCAAGAAAGTTGACTGGTACGAAAATGTAAAGGCTTAAGGCGGCTGTTCACTTTACTGGAAGAGAAAAGAGTATCAGCTCACCAATCCTGAATTTATCGATAAAGAGGTTGGCCTGTTGGCTTTTCCTGCTCCCCTGCGGTTAGCTTTAAGAGGTGCAGGAATTGAATACTATCTAAACTTGGAAATTCAACCCGAGTAGCTTTCGTACATGATTACCACCGACTGAGTCCTTGCATTCAGTTATCTTGGGTAGGTTGGGAAGTCTATCCGGAAACTTTTCGATAGCACCATGAACCTCAAATCCTTGGGATACCGCACCGATCTGATCTTCCCTTCCTTCGATGGCCAGATCATTGACCGCGGCGACTATCTCGTCATCCGCACCCTCAGCAATCCAACTTTTTATTGGGGCAATTTCCTGCTCTTTGCGGGACCTCCCGCCGCAGGTGATTTCAACAGATGGCGGAAATTGTTTGCCACAGAAATTGGTACTCCACCTGAAACAGAACACCAAGTCTTTGGTTGGGACTCACCGGTTGGAGACCTAGGTGTTATCCAGCCCTTCCTTGAGGCAGGTTTCCACTTGAACAGTGACGTTGTGATGACGAGCAGTGATCCCAACGAGCCGCCATACCCTTCCTCCCAGGTGAGCATCCGAGCCCTGCAGAGCGACGCTGATTGGCAGCAAGCGGTCGAACTCCAAGTTGTTTGCCGGGAAGCGGAGTTTACCGAGGGTGAGTACCGCGAATTCCGCCAGCAGGAAATGGCTCGTTACCGGGAGATGACATCTTCCAGCCGCGGGGACTGGTATGGAGCTTTCATCGGTTCACAGCTCGTCTCAGACTTAGGCTTGTTTCACCAGAGCAGCATAAGCCGCTACCAATCGGTAGAAACTCATCCCGACTTTCGCCGCCAAGGGATTGCCGGCACCCTGGTTTACGAATCTGCCCGCCAGTCCATTGCCAAGTACAGCATACACACGTTGGTTATCGTTGCCGAAGAGGTATCGAACGCAGCTCGCTTGTACGGATCACTTGGCTTCCAACCGACCGAGAAACAAGTCGGGCTGGAGTGGTGGCCGCAGATTGCGGTTCATTCAGACACTGGCAGTTGACACCTCTTGTGTGCACCCCATTAAGAACACACATACACTACAGATTAAGAGGTCTGATCATCCAGAACGGACTCGCTGTTGGCGGCAAGGGAACCCCCAACGAAACAGGTGCTACAGACACCTTTTTTACGCGAGAAGGTGCTGAGCCAGGAGATTGTATCCACTCCAGGGGCCGAGATTGACAGAGACATCGTAAAGGATAAAAGGCTGGAAGTAACGAATATTGTCATTGACAGCTGGATTCTGTTGTTTGAGATGAGCAAAAGGCGTTGCGTAATCCAAGGATGAGTGTTCGCGGACATTGTTGTAATAATAAATAAAGTGCAAAGCTTCATCAAGAAGATGTTTTTCGCTGTGGAAACGTAGAGCCCTAAGGCGGTAGAACTCATCATCGTCCGTGCGGTGGGAGCGTTCTAGATGGGCATTTTCTTGGGGATGTCCTTTGTGGTTTTGGATCAAGCGACAGCCAAAGCCAGCAATCAGTTTACGCAAGTCTCTAACCTTCATCCATGACTTTCCGCCGAATTCTTCGCCATTGTCGACCGTGAACACAATCTTAGCCGTGACGCCATTGGTACGCAGCCAGGAGATCACCCATAAGTAAAAACACAAACCATTGGTCCATGATTTTTCTCGAGAGTATGCGATCAGTTTGAAGCGGGAATTGACATCTAACGCACCCCACTGGTAGTTTGGGATCGCACACTTATCCAGATGGATGATCTGCTTTTTAGTCAAGGCCTTTTGGTCGCGAATGTACTTGATGTCCATCTGTACCACTTCAAAAGGTTTGGCGCTGTACCAGTCTATGAACTCGCGTTTCTCACGCTGGCGCCGGTGTGGTGTCGCATAGGTGAGCTTCTCCTTGTTGCGTCTTAGAATATGTCGGATCGTGCCAGGCGGCACCTGTAGATCATGATACTTCGCAAGATAGATCGACAACCGCTGTGGCCCCAGATGGGTCTTGTTCCGGACAGAGATCACTTTGTGCTCAACCTCAGGGAGGGTCTTGTTTGGCTGGCGTCTGGGTGCCTTGGGCCGATCTCGGAGATCATTTGCAGCTGCTTTCTTGAGAATATCATACACCACTGTCCGGTTGACCCCAAACACCCTGGCTGCTTCTGCTTTATTGCCACCATTGGTCTTGAGATATTCCAGTACCGCTTTGCGAGCTGCTTCTGGGTTGATCTCCCTTAAAGTCTTATAATCAATACGGGCTCCAGGACTCATATGGCTTCCAATCCTTGATCGCTTGGATTCCAGCCAATTCTATCAATTGCTCTATAAAGTTCTCATATCCAAACCCCAT
>JBFENN010000062.1:0-17624 GCA_041551115.1 Anaerolineales bacterium | reverse complement strand
TCTCGTAACAGATGGAGAAACGCAAACAGCAAGAGAATATTTATCCAAGGTAACTGCCAAGGACACACACACTTCCGGTCAGCTTAAAACCATCCAAGCCGTACTGGAGGTCTTTACCGGGAACTTCCGAGAAGCGATTGAGCTTTGTCGGGAAGCATTAGCCAAGCTACCAACAGATGATCACTTCTTCAGAATCATGGCTGCCTGGAATATGAGCGGTGCGCTGGCGGTTAAGGGTGAGGTAGAAGCTGGGATGACTATTCTCCAACAAGTTGTCGATGCCAGTATTGCTGATCAAAATTACTTAGTATCGGTCATCGCACTATGTCGACAAGGGATGTTTCACGCCCAAATGGGCAACCTTCACCACGCAAAGGACCTTTTCGAGCAAGCCATTAATATCTCCACAGCAGATCAGCCACAACCCATACCAGCAGCTAGTGAAGCTTTCATGGGTGCTGGTAAGGTTTACTGGGAATGGAATCAACTTGACAGCGCACGCGAATACCTACTGGCATCATTGACCCTCAGCAAAAGATGGCGAGAATTCACTGTCATCGATAGTTATGTGACACTGGCCCACCTGGAACAGACACAAGGGAGGATTGCCGATGCCAATCTGATGATGGCAAAAGCATATTCCCTTGCTGTAGAAAGCACGAACACAAAATCAGATGATATCTATGTCGCCTGCCAACAGGCCCACCTGGCAATACGCCAGGGCAACCTCAATGCAGCCCAAGTTTGGGCAGCGAGACGCGGTTTGGAAAAGTACATCCGAGATGAGCAGCTGGTATCAACTGGGCAAACCGGTCGAGACGTTATCCTGCTGTACGAATTAATCGTCTATGCCAGACTACTATTCACTGAAGGACAACTTGAAGATGCAAAGAACATATTAAACCTGGTTTCACCAACGATAAAAGATTTGGGCTATACAGCCAAGATCATCGAGACGCAAATACTTACCGCGGTCGTAAAATATGCATTGGGAGATGCTTCGGGATCGATATCAGCCCTGAATGAAGCCATCAACGCTGCTCAATTGGAAAGATACATTAGATTGTTCTTGGATGATCGGTCCAGCCTGGCAGCCCCACTACAAGAACTGATCACGCAAGGCTATTCTGGAGAGTTTGCTGCGGTCTTACAGTCACAGATAAATCAACCTACCATCCAAACAGAAAGCACGCCGACACTAATCGAACCACTGACTGAACGCGAGCTTGAAATCCTGAGCATGCTGAGGACTGAACTCAGCGCGCCAGAAATCGCCGGCCACCTGCACATTGCAGTGACCACGATGCGAACACATTCAAAGAATATCTACAGCAAGCTCGGTGTCCACAGCCGCTTTGAAGCCGTAACCAAAGCGGAAGAATTAAATCTCCTTTCGTGAGTGAATAGGTTCTTCCCCAGTTTTCCCCCATCCTAAATACCCAACTTGATGATGACAGATACTTAACTTGATCAATATGATCAGGTGAGTAACCTACTAGGATAATGTCATGGTTCAAAATATACATTCAGCAGATGAAAGATTAACCTACCGAGTCGAGATAGCCAGCGAATTTCACGAGAAGTGGGCGCATTGGTTGAATGGCAAGCTGCTAAAGATCGAAAACTGCTGCTCTCACAGCGTGCTTTTTCTATCAGTTCCAGACCAGGCTGCTCTGCGCGGTACCCTAAATATGCTTTGGGATTTGAATCTAACAATAATCTCTATAAAACAACTCGGTTTTGGAAACGAGTAAGGAGGGCAGCATGAGCAACAAGTACATTCTCCCATTGAACGATCCAGGGGCGGTGATTGGCATAGTTGGTGGGAAGGGAGCATCACTTGCGCGGCTGGTTACTGCTGGGCTGCCAGTACCGGTAGGATTTCACATAACTACTGATGCCTACAAGCAATCCGTAGCAGAGAACAATCTACAAGCAGGAATAGACAAGGCCCTGGAGTCATTGAACAACTCGGATCACGAGGCTCTCGAACAAGCTTCCCGGTCCATTACGAAACTATTTTCTGAAGCAACTATTCCAGTGGAAATCGCTACCGAAATCGCCCAGGCCTATACTGCGCTGCCAGGTAAGACCCCCGCGGTGGCTGTCCGATCTTCAGCCACCGCCGAAGATTTGCCTGAGGCTTCATTTGCCGGTCAGCAAGAAACATATTTAAATATCTGCGGAGCTGAGGCAGTACTAGAAGCTACCCGTAACTGTTGGGCAAGTTTGTGGACTGCCCGGGCGATAGCTTATCGGGCTCATCAAAACATCCCCAATGAGGAAGCAGCTTTGGCCGTGGTTGTGCAACTGCTCGTCGCGGCTGATGCAGCAGGTATATTGTTCACCGCCAATCCCCTCAATGGGCGGCGCGATCAGATACTGATCAATGCATCCTGGGGTTTAGGTGAAGCGGTTGTCGGTGGACTTGTGACACCAGATACGATCACAATGGATAAAACATCGCAGGAATTGATCAAGCGAGAAACCGCCGAAAAGCTTGTGCAAACCGTCCAAACCAGGCAGGGCACCAAAGAGGTACCTGTCACCGAGGAATTACGCGCGGCTGCGGTCCTTGATCTTGGGGAAGCTACCACCTTGGCTCAGATGGGGGTTCAAATCGAAAATTTATACGACATGCCAATGGATGTTGAGTGGGCATTAACTCAGGGGAAGTTCTACATCCTGCAAGCACGTCCGATCACAGCACTTCCGGAACCCGAGCCAACAACGCCTTCTGAGTGGAAGCTACCCCCGGGAGCGTACGCTGCCATGCGCAATAACATCGTCGAGTTAATGGCAGATCCATTGACCCCCTTGTTCCGAACATTAGGGTTGAACGCCGTGAATGCTAGCTGGAATCGATTGTTGTTTGCGTTTTTTGGTAAGCCTGGCATCATGCCTGACAACCCGATCATTGCCGTCAATGAATACGCCTATTACAACGGTTCGGTTAAGATTGGTCCGATATTGAAAGTAATCCTGGACACACGCGGGATATTGAAGCGGATGTTCGGCGGCGCCGTCGAACGCTGGACCGTAGTCGGGAGGCCGAAATACCTAGAAATTGTTCAAGGATACGAGGCGAGGGAATGGTTTGAACTCCCTGCTACCGAAATCCTGAAAGCCGTACGTCAGCTCACTGAAGCAGCAGTGGATGCCTACGGAGCACTCGTTTCGGGTGTCATTCCAGCAGCTTGGATGAGTGAGGCTTGGTTTACATTCAGATACAAGTTTATCAAACGGAAAGGTGATCCAAAAGCTCCGGTCTTTTTGATGGGCTTTGATAGCACTCCTATCCGGGCTGAAAAAGCCCTGTTCGATTTAGCTCAATGGGCTCAACTCCATGTTTCCCTAGCGGAATACCTCACGGACACACCTACATCAGACCTAATTACTCAATTGAGCAGAGACCAAGCACCACTTGGGTTAGAACCAGATGGATGGGAGGAATGGAGCATAAGCTTCCAAGACTATCTGAAAGAATATGGCCACATGATTTACAACCTCGACTTTGGGAATCCAGTACCAGCAGATGACCCGACTCCAGTTTTAGATACCTTCAAATTATTCTTGCGAGGAGAAGGAACTAGTCCTTATGAGCGACAACAAGAAACTGTTGAGCGGCGCGAAGAAGCCATACAGATCCAAACAGCCCGTCTAAAAGGACGACGTTTAAAATCATTCCGGCACGATCTTAGCCGGGCACAGATGTACGCCCCGCTGCGCGAAGATGGATTAGCAGATGTCGGCTTAGGCTATCCTATACTAAGAAAAATGCTGCGAGAAATTGGGAGTCGTTTTGTGCAAGGCGGCATAATCGACAGCCAAGATGACATCTTCTGGCTGGTCGAGGCTGAAGTTGAGCAGGCTTCCGCCCGGCTGGATGACGGTGACACTGTAAATAACCTGTCTAAACTAATCTCACAACGCAAAGCGATCTGGCGGTCAGCCAGGCGTGTCGCTGCCCCGATGATGCTGCCGCAAATAAGGATCTTTGGCAAGGATTTGATAGCATTGAAATCTGGTGGAGGCGGAAGAGGCAAAACTGATACGCTCAAAGGTGTGGCTGCCAGTCCGGGAACCGTTACAGGCCGGGCATGTGTCATCCGAGGTCCGAAGGACTTTTCCCAGATGAAAGCTGGTGATATCCTTGTTGCCCCGTTGACTACACCGGCATGGACGCCATTATTCGCACGTGCCGCCGCGGTTGTCACCGATGTTGGTGGACCACTCAGCCACGGTTCAATTGTGGCGCGCGAGTATGGAATCCCGGCCGTGTTGGGTACAGGCTCGGCAACCAAACGAATTCAAAATGGGCAAACCATCACCGTTGATGGGAATTCAGGAAAGGTGACTCTGCAATAACAAAATTCAATCCACCAAAACCCTAACCAGACGAATTAGCTTGCTTAACCTATCTTGACCACAATGTCGGAGAGGACGTTGGCAGCCTCATCGCCTTTGTCTGCCGCGTTGCTCAGGTGACGATATGTCTCGCGATATTTAAGCATTTGCACGATATGCTCAGCATCTTGGGGTTGGTTGAACAGGTCTGCAATGGCCTGCCGGTAAAGGAGTTCAACTTCATTCTCGATCTTCTTCGCCCTGACAGCATGTGTGAGGGCAACGCCGGGATGGTCGGCAAGCCGCTCGACACCTGCACGAATCTCGCTAGCCGATTTCACCAGCAAATCGCCAATCTGACGCATGTTGTCATTCGGCAGCACCTCAAGGATTGACATTTCAATTTCTGTAGTATAGGCATAGTCGAGCATATCATCAATTGCTCGTGAAAGGGCATGAATATCCTCCCGGTCAAAAGGAGTAACAAATGTCCGATTCAATTCATCGATCAATATCCGACGGATTTCGTCAGCTTCACTTTCAATTCTGTCGACTGCGTTTGCCCTTTTGGGGCTAGGTTTTTCGAAATAAGCTGCCAATGCTTGCATGCCTTGCTCGGTTAGAACAGCTTGTTGAATAAGAAGTTCAATGAACCTGTTCGGACTACGGGTAAATAGATTCCGCAAGCTGATTTTCTTCCAAAATGGCGTTTTAGCCATGAGTTCACCTCTCATATCATCAAGATAAGTATCCAATAAACAAGTGCACCTACAATGATAGTCGCTGGAATGGTTAAAATCCAAGCGAACCCGATCTGACTAACCAACCCCCAGCGAATCATAGAAAATCGATGGGCTGAACCCGCTCCTACGATGGTTGATCCAATCACCTGAGTGGTGCTAACCGGTGCGCCAAGTAGTGCAGAACCCAGGATTACAACAGATGATGCAGTCTGGGATGAAAAGGCATGAGCCGCCCGGACCCGATAAAACCCAGCGCCCATTGTGCGGATCAGTCGCCAGCCGCCAAAGACCGTTCCCAACGCAATGGCAAATGCACTCATCGCAATAACCCAGGTCGGCACAAAAAAATCCGGAATAACACCAAAAGCAACTAGCCCCAGTGAAATGATCCCCATGGTCTTTTGGGCGTCGTTGGTACCGTGGCTCAGACCCAAGGCTGCAGATGTTACCCATTGGGCTTTCCTAAAGACGTTGTTCACCCCGGGGGTAAACCATTGACCGAAGAAAAGCACCAAGCGCATAATCATCCATCCAAAGAATAACCCAATCACGGGTGAAATTAGGAGACCAATGATGACTTTAGTTAAACCTTCAAATTGGATTGCATGAAGGCCATATCCTGCCAAAGCGGCTCCAACGAAGCCACCAATCAGTGCATGAGAAGAGCTAGAGGGTATCCCGAGCAACCACGTGAGAATATTCCAAACAATTGCTGAGACGAGTGCAGCCAGGGCTACCGGGATGGTTACTGCTTCCGCGCTGATGACCTCACTGCCGATGGTGGTGGCAACTGCAACACCAAACAGGAAAGGGCCGACAAAATTTGATATTGCGGCCATGGACAAAGCCCAACGTGGAGGAATTGCACGAGACGCTATTGCCGTGGCAACAACGTTGGCACTGTCGTGAAAGCCATTTAGGAAGTCAAAAACTAGGGCTATAAAAATGAATAATGCCAGAAGCAAGCTCATTGAAACAGCCTCCAGGAAATATCAACTTCAGTAAGTTCTCAACTCGACCGATACCAACCAGTAATAATTATCAGTGCACGATTAGGTTGCAGGTAATTTTCCAACTCTTATATTATAGTGGAAAGCGAATTAGTACCCTTGTCACTGTTTGATATGCCTGTTTGAACGCGAATATCCTCAACAGACGTGCTTAATATTACTTTCGACCTTCTTTCACTAATACTGACATGGAATAAGTAAAATAAAACAGGACAGCAAAAGATGCTGTCCTGTTTTGGTTTTCGTGCTATTGTGCGAGTCGTACTAGATCACAACAACGTCTTCTGCTTGCAAGCCTTTCTGGCCCTGGGTGACATTGAACTCTACCCGCTGACCTTCTTCCAGGTTGCGGTAGCCATCACCTACGATAGCGTTGAAGTGGACGAATACATCTTCGCCTTCTGCGCGTTCAATGAAACCGTAGCCTTTGCTACCATTGAACCATTTAACCGTACCTTGTTCTTTTTCAGACATGATTTGGAACTCCTTTCCTTCTAGAATATTGCCTGGTCAAGCATGGGTTCCAAATCAAAAAACTTACTCTTTGTATCAGAACTTTTGTTAATCAAGCAGTATAGTGTACCCCACAATTCAATCCAGTGTATTAACCTTTTGTTAGAACCTTTCCCGGAAGTGTTCGTGAGCTACTCATTGTCTTTTCTCTTAGGTTTGAAAAGGGTTTTGTTTTTTGCTTCAGGATACATCAATACGGCGTGAAGCCCGTCTGTCCGACAAATTCCTTGCCGCCATATTCGAATGAGACGGTGATCGGTACAAATTCTCCGGGCGGGTAGTCGATATCATCGATAACACATACACCGGATCCGTAAATGACCAGCACCCTGCAGTTTGGTATACCGACTTCCTGGGTTTCATCCGGCCAAGTCGCCTGCATCATCATTCCGCCCAAGTGAACACCGTTCTTGATCAGACTGCCCCAAACGATAACCCGTGAGTTCATCGGTGGGTTGGGATTATTGACCCACGCATCTACGACAAATGTATCTGTGGGCGTTGTGTGGGAAGCTGAGGTGATCCGGGGTGAAGGTAGTGATGGAAGTTCAGGAGTTGGAGATGCCTTTGGGATACACGAAACCAATACGGCAAGAACGATGATCAAAACCGCTGACCGCTTCATCAACCCAGCTTTAGTCTTCAATCGCTTGTAGGAGGTCCTCGACTTGTCGAACTTGTTTGTCTTCCCCACGATAGATCGAGATTTTGTTATCCTCAAGGCTGAGGCCAATGATTCGAACGCCAAGACTGTTCTGCAGAAGCGAAACTACCGCTTGAGAGAGGTCTGGCTCTGGGTCATCACAGTTGATGATGACGACATCGGGCCGCAATGACTTGATTGAGTCAACCGCACTGCTGAGTTCTGTCTCCTGACCAACAACGTCAAAACCAGTTTCCTGGCTCAATAAGGCTACAATTCCATCACAAAATAATGTGTGACGGGATAGGACAAATACACGTTTCACTTTCTCAGCTCCCCTGCTTGCAGTTCGAGTATTTGACGATTGGCTAAACCATTAAACGCATTTTGGCTTGCAAGATATTGGTTATAAATGCTTTGTGGGCAGGCTTAGCGAAAATTGATTACCCGCGCGACCTGCCCTGCAAATAGTTCGCTTATGTTGCCGGATAAGTTGTGAATTCATCCTCGGGGACTTCTCCTACCGGGTAGACGACAATCGCATCGTTCTCCTGCTCGGGACAGATATAAACACATAAACCGCACCCGACACAGTCATCCGGTTTTACCTTCGGGAAGACACCTCTAAGTCCCTCGACTTCCACCTCCTCAAAGCATTCGTACGGGCACTGTTCTAGACAGTCCATGCATCTTACGCACTCTTCGAAATTTACCTTAGCAGTGCCGATAACGGCTTGCCGCTTTTCCTCCACCGATAATGGTGGTATAGCTCCACTGGGGCAAATCTGTCCGCACAGGTTGCAGTCGTAGTCGCAGTACCCTGTGTATGGATCCAGTACCGGTGTCCACAATGAGTCCCAACCAGCCTCAAAGCCCGCTGGCTGGAGAGCATTTTGGGGGCAACCCTCAATACATTGATCACAGCGGATACACTTGGACAGGAAGTCATCCTCTTGGGCTCCAGGAGGGCGCAGGACGCTGGATTTGGCTGCTTTCACATTACCTACATCCAGCGCGAGCAGACCGACCGCGGCTGCACTCACACCGATGGTGGCGAGAGCTTCGCGACGACCGGGATCAAATTCATAGTTCCAGCCCAAGGCCGGGCCACGTTCAAAGGTGATTGCTGTTTTAGGACAAGGTGCGGCGCAGTCCATACACATAATGCATTCGGCCGGATCACTGGTGAAATCGCGCTTTTCACTGATTGCGCCCATAGTGCATAACTCAGCGCAGTCACCACATTGAACACAGCTCATCTGGTCGACGCGCCGTTTCACCCAAGAGAACTTGGCTCCCAACCCGACCAACGCGCCAAGTGGACATAGGTAGCGGCACCAAAACCGTCGTTCAACAATATTCAACAGCAATACAATCAGCAGTGGCAGGGCAACAACCCACCATGATATCCCAGGCCAGGAAAAACCATCCTTATCTTCCAGTTGGACGTACTCAATGACTGGCTTGAATATGGATGTCAATCCGCGGACGAGTATGGTGATGGGTTCAAAGTACATAAACGCAAGACTGCCGAATACGGCTAAAACGATGATCGTAAACAGGATCACATATTTCAGCCTGCGTAAACCCTGCCAGCGGAAGCGGCGACCTCGCCAGCCAAACAGTTCAAGGATCGCCCCTAACGGGCAGAACCAGCTGCACCATACGCGCCCTACCAAAAGCGTTACCACAACTGTCAGCAGCACCGGCCAGTAGTTGAAGATCAGCTGACGTGCCCCGATCATGGATGTCACGGCTTGAAGAGGGTTGAGGCGGGAGAACAGATTGATCGGAACGGGCTGGAGTTGCCCCCATAATGTGCTAATCGTCAATGCCAGGAACAGAAGCAGGGCAGCGTATTGAACGACTTGGC
The DNA here is from genome assembly GCA_041551115.1 of Anaerolineales bacterium. GTDB lineage: Bacteria > Chloroflexota > Anaerolineae > Anaerolineales > UBA4823 > DAOVXM01. Next base: position 8,495 of record JBFENN010000062.1, on the reverse strand, counting down.
GGGCTCGCTTCCAGCGGGTAGCTGACACCTTTAGCCCCCGACCGATTTGGGGGGCTTCCAAATGTGTGATAGCACCGGTCGGGCAATAGGGAATACACTTGTTGCATTCGTCGCAGATTTCGGCCCGGACGTCAAAGGCGGTAGTCACTCGCCGGTCCGCACCGCGCCCAACTATTCCGAGCACATGCTCCTCGGCGAGTTCATCACAGGCTCGTACGCACAAACCGCACAAAATGCAGTCTTCATCTTGGCGGTCGGCAGGGTAGGTGGGTTTATCAAGGCCAACGGATTCCGCCATGCGCTGCAAAGCCGGTACCTCAGGGCAGCGCGAGAGAATAAAATCAGCAATTACCCGCCGAGTCTGTACTACCTCGGGCGTATCGGTCGCAATCACCATCCCATCTTCGACAGCACGGTTACAGGATGTGATAACTTCCGCGTGTCCATTGCGCTTTAGTTCTACCAAACACAGGCGGCAGGCGCCATACGGAGATAAGTCCGGGTGGTTGCACAAAGTGGGAATGTGCACCCCAGCCTGCTTGGCTGCTTCAAGGACTGTGGTACCTTCGGCTACATTAATTTTTTCATCATTGATCGTCAGGTTCACCATGGATTGAACTCCCAATTTCTACAAGACGGCATCTACGGTGATCAGGTTCTTGCAGACGCCCGCCGGGCAACTTTTCTCTCGGATATGCGCATCATACTCGTCGCGAAAGTAGCGGATGGTGGTCAAGACCGGGTTGGGGGCGGTCTGCCCCAAGCCGCAAAAAGAGCCGATTTTGACTGCCTGACCAAGCTCTTCGAGCAGCTCGATATCCCCTTCCTGCCCAAAGCCGCGGGTGATGTAATCCAATATTTCATACATCCGTCGGACCCCCTCGCGGCAAGCCGAACACTTGCCGCAAGCCTCGAACTTGGAGAAATCCAGGAAATAGCGGGCCATGTCTACCATACAGGTGCCCTCATCCATGACGATCATCCCACCCGAACCCATGATGGAACCAACCTCGCGCAGACTGTCATAATCCACCGGTAGATCCCAGAGGCTCTCAGGGATGCAGCCACCCGAAGGCCCACCCGTCTGAGCGGCTATGAGCTTTTTCCCATCAGGAGCTCCGCCGCCGATGTGTTCGATCAGGTGACGCAACGTAATCCCCATGGGAATTTCGACTAATCCAGGTTGCTTAATATTCCCAACCAATGAGAAAATAGTTGTTCCCTTACTCTTATCTGTGCCTATCTGGGCGAACCAGTCGGCACTATTGTTGATGAGGTGGGGGATCCATGCCCAGGTCTTGACATTATTAATCGTTGTAGGTTTTCCCCACAAGCCCTTTTCAATCGGATAAGGTGGTCGGGCTTGCGGTTCGCCAACGCGCCCTTCGATGGAAGCCATCAGCGCCGTCTCTTCCCCACACACATAGGCTCCAGCACCTAATATGACCTCAATGTTGAAGTTGAAATCAGAGCCCAAGATCCTATCTCCCAGCAAGCCTTGTTCCCTAGCCTGGATAACAGCATGGCGGATTAGCTCTACCGATAAGGGGTACTCATGGCGGATGTAGACAAACCCCTCACTGGCTCCTATGGCATAAGCACCGATAATCATCCCCTCCAGGATGCTGTGCGGGTTGCTCTCAATGACACCGCGGTCTTGGAAACAGCCTGGGTTGCCTTCGTCAGCATTGCAAATGACATATTTTGGGTCTCCGGGAGCATTACGGCATAGCTCCCATTTAATGCCAGTTGGAAATCCACCTCCACCGCGACCGCGCAGACCAGATTGCTTGATTTCGTCAATAATCTGCTCTGGTGTCATCTCGGTGAGGGCTCTCTCCAACGCTTTATAACCTCCGATGGCGATGTAGTCCTCGATTTTACGTGGATCGATCAGGCCACTATGCTTCAATAAGATCCGGGTCTGCTCTTTGTAAAATGACACGTCCGCTTCGCGAATGATCTTTTCCCCTGTTAGGGGGTCTTGATAAAGCAGACGATCGATGATCTCACCATTTTTAACTGTCTTGGAGATTATCTCGTGGCAATCCTCGGGCTTCACTTTCGTATAGAAGATCCCTTGTGGATAGATGGTCACTAACGGTCCTTGGTCACAAAGTCCTGGGCAGCCGGTTGTTTTCATTTCGATACTGGCAAGCAATTCTTGCTGCTCCAATGCCTGCTCAAGAGCATCAGCGACTTCTCCGGAAGCCAGAGCCAGGCAAACCGTGCCCCCGCAGACCGTGATGCGTGGTCTTGAAGCATCCTGAGTGGCTAAGATCTTCATGCGCCATTGTTCCATCTTTGATTCCGCGATCGAATTTCCTTCAGCCATGGGTGCTATCTCCATTTCTGTTATACTTCTTGAGGATGTCCGCAACTTCGTTGGGAGCCACATTCACATAGAAATGATCGTCTATGACGACCACCCTACCTAAGGCACAACAGCCCAGGCAATTCACAACATCCAGGGTAAACTGCCCATCCATGGTTGTTCCACCTGGATCAATCTCCAATAAATCACATATTCGTTCGACCACCTTTTCACCACCTCGCACGTGACAAGCAGTTCCTCGGCAGACCGAAACGAGATGTTTGCCAGGCGGCTCTAGTTTAAAGACTTTATAAAACTCCGCCACTTGGTTTACCTGGATGATAGGGACATTCATACGTTCCGCAACATGTCTCATAGCGTCCCGTGGTAAGTATTGGAATTCATCCTGGATAGCTAACAAGTTCGTGATCAACCAACGATGTTCCGGACCGTGTTTGTCGATGATCAAATCAACCTTACTGATTTCTCCTGCCATAATCGTCTACACCTTTCGAAATAGGATTTGGATAACAGATCCAAGATGGGGTTAAAGTTCAAGCCAATCGCGCTGCGAGTGCAGAGCCCAGGGGCAGGCCGCAATACAATTTGCGCAGTCAGTCCCATTCTCCCGCCAGAATAAGTAACAGTTCGACACGTTGACCGGCCAGCGCAAGATGCCTTGCCGGTTGGAGATTGATGTCCTCTCAGTGGTACGATCTTCCCAGCGGATGGCATCCTTGGGACAGGCAGCTGCGCAAGCGTGACACGTTTCGCAAAAGGTTTGCAAGCCAAAATCAATCGGCTGGTCGGTTTGCAGGGGTAAATCTGTCAAAACCTTGCAGATCCGCTGGCGGGGACCGAACTCCGGGCTGAGCATCAAACCGTTACGCCCCAGCTCACCAAGTCCAGCATCGATCGCCAGTGGGATGCTCTGGGCGCTGTCGTTGCCGCAGGGAATAGCTGGATACCCCAGGGCGCGGATATACTTTGCGAGGGAGGCCGATAGCTCTGACATTTGTGAGTAGGCGAGTGCAGTGGCCGCACTGGCTTCTGGCCGCGGTGATGCGTTAATCCCCTTCGAATCCATTTCTATCCCCATCACGATCGCGTATTTATAGGGTATTTCGAGCTTGCCATATTTGCCAGTGACGAGTTCGAAGTAATTCGAATACACCCAATGGTCATCGATCTCACAAATACCAACCAGATCAGCACCATAGAAACGGGCAACCTCTTTAACCCGTTCAGCCATCCACTGAGGGTTAGGGACGGGGAATTGAGTCGGACTCACGGGATCATCCCAGTTGTACAAGCCACCGACATCTTTCACATGCCCGAAGTAGCCGTAATAGTTGGGATGCAAGCTGCCGGCTGTCGCGTCAACGTAAATCGCACCAGCAACTAAGGCGTTGCCTTCGAAAGTCTCCCAATCGCCCTGTGGCGCCTTGGCAGTAGCTTCCTGCACCTGCTGTTGGTAGGCTTCATCCCAGGCAGTACGAGAAAATACGGTGTTTTTCTCATCAAAGCGCTGGACATTACCCACTAAATATTTACTGTAGGTTGGCTGGCTAACTCGCTGGATTTCAGGCAGGCGCCAGGCATGTTCGGCAGCGGTATGTTTCTTAAGTTCTGCAAGCGTCCTGAACTGCTGACCGCAGCACCCACAATACCAAGTTGGATACCTGCGCTTGATAGATGCGCTTCCAGCGATCTCATCCACAGCGCCGGCTCCCGACGCATCCGAGATGGGTGTTTTCTTATCGCCAGCATACGGCGTGGTAGTGGTATATTGGTAGCTGTAGATCGTCTCCATCGGGTCGAACTCAAGCGGAGATTTCTCTGTTGGGGCACAAGCAGAAAACAGTTCTCCCGCTCCAAGCGCCAGACTAAGCAGGCTGGCTGAACGCAAAAAATCCCGGCGGCTAACTTGACCTCGATTAAACCGCTTTTCGAGCTCCTCCAAACGATTTTTTATTATTTCGTCCAACTGTATGGTTACTCCTTGGGATAAGTTAGCGCTAAGTAATCTACAACCAATTCCTTCTGTTCATCTGTGAGCTGAGCACCGGTGAGCACCATACGATCGATGGTCATCTGCCAGCCATCGCGGTCATACTTGGCATTTTGCACCCGGCCAATTTCATGGCAGCCGACACAGCGGGTAGTTACTATCGCTTTGCCTTTGTGCACTTCAGGAGTTGGTGTTGGTTCCGGGGTTGCTGCAGGACCACAGCTAACTGAGGTCAGGACAAGTATGCCAATCAAGAGCAATAAGCCTATTTGTACTTTCATATGTTTATCTCCTCAAGAATAGTATTGGTCGAATGTAAATAATCTTGATTAGTCCATATCAATAAGTCTTAGTTGTTTCTAGCCCGAGTTTTCCAATCATCCTGGAAAATTTCTGCGTACTTCTGCAACACAATTACTTGCCAATCCGGACGTACGAGTGGAGAATACCAGCAAGAATCGCCAGACTACTACCTACAATGATTAGGTAGGCACCCGGCTGCAGCTTGGTCCATACTTCTATTTGCGCAAACCCCTCATAGATCGCCCGCCCCTGTCCTTGCAAGGGGATTTCAAAACGTGCTGCTACCCCTGCCACACGAGCCAGCAGCCGCCAGGTGCCCAGGAGCGCCAACAAACCTCCGACCACCAATATTATCCTTGAGCCCTTCCCCGTCAAGAAGCTTCCAATCAATCCAAGCAGGATACTGGCAATCAAAACACCAGTTAACAATGTCATCTGGGGGCTGCGCTTGTACCCGATATATTCGCTGCCAGGTCCATCGATCAGATAAGGGTATACATCCGTCTGTGGCGAACCCTGCAATGCGAAGCTCCACCAAGGCAGGTACATGGCGGCGATCATCAAAACGACAGCCACAAGACCCAAGATGTTTACACCAAAACGCCAGTTCTTCATTAGCAATCCCTAATCCATATTCAATCAGCTTATCACTCGGGTAAACAGCCTTACCAGCCAGGGACGTTTTGCCAATGCCGGTAGCAAAGCCTGACCCCAGGGGCGCTTAGAGGTTCTTGAAAGCAGCCGCCGGCCCCATCCAAACTTCGCGATGCGCGCGCCTGTCGGCGTGATATGCCAATAGCGAGGGGCGCTAACTGGTTTCCATTTCCCAGAAATCACTTTTATTATCTCCATGGCGGCCAACGATCCGGTGATCCAGACAGAAGTGCAGAATTGAGCATGGGGCTGTTCTCCCAAACACCATGAATCGAACCATTCCTGCGTCCAAGCACCGTCGGTGCGGTAGTACTGCAGGATGCGCCGGTTTTCCGGGTTATCCATGAATGTCTTCAATTCTTCGTAAGAGTTTTTAAAAGGCTGAACGAGGCACTCGGATGCGTATGGACCACCAGGCAGAAAGGTGCTGACGCGTGCCAATGCTCCAACTGGGTAGGCCATGACAGCCGGGATACCAAGATCAATGGCTGTATCGAGGAAGACTATGCTGAGCGGCCAATTATCAGCAGCAGAGATAACCACATCACCCTGCAGGATGGCATCACCAATTTCATCCGGTTCCAGAGCGCGCTCATGCAAGGTGATATTGACTTCCGGATTGATTTTGAGCAACGTATCCCTGACCACTACTGCCTTGTTGATCCCCAGGGTATCAGTGAAGCAGGTGATCTGCCGGTTCATGTTATTCGGCTCATAGGTGTCGTAGTCATAGAGCACGAAGTTCTCGAGACCGCTCCTGGCAAGAGCACTCGCAACCACACCCCCTACCCCGCCGCAGCCGATGAGCACCACCTTGCCAGAGCGAATGCGCGCCTGCTCTGCAGGAGTGAAGATGCCGTAGTTGCGGACAAAGAACTCCTCATACATGGCACCGACCTCTCAAAACTAGTCCAAGTCAAGTTAGACCTGAGGCCCCAACCCGATGGTAAACACCCAGCTGGGGCCTCAATCATTCATTTAGCTAGCCCTCAGGGTCCTAGAGATGCTGGTCGGCGACGTCTCCGGCTACATCGTCGATACCGAGGTCCTGGAGAGTTTGCTTGGTCGGAACACCCTTATCTTCCGTCCAGCCGCGCTCCTTCCAATACGCAGGCAGGTCTTCATCGTACAGTTTATTAGGGTTACCCTCATAAGAGACGGCACCCTTGTGCGGTCCGTTGGGCAGCGGGTCGTTGAACCAGCGCGGTGGGACCTGCTTGTCATATTGCTCTTTCGGATCGGTCAGCTGCTGGGTGTGGATATCAAACAGTCTTGACAGGGCGTATTCCCGAGCCCCGACTGCTTGCAGATCCTCTTCGGTGTAGTCATCCCAACCTGTGGCTGCCTTAATAATATCCAAGGTGAAGCCACCCCAATCGCCACCGGCGAAGGTGCAGGCGGACATTGAGTTAGTGGCGCAAGTGCCGTTCTGACCGGCAACAGCTGCTGCGTAGTCACCTTGTTTAAACCCGGATCCGCCGCCACCGGTGTGAGCGCAGGAGCGGTTAACAGTGACATACTCCATGGCGTTCTTATCGGCAGGGCTACGGACGTCATGGGCAGGCTGTCCATAGCGGTGGGCTGTCATGGCATAGTTCATGATCTCAGGGTTGCCCTTCAGATCAGCAAAGTACTTGGCGGTTTCGTAAGTTCCTTGTGCCAGATGGTCGCCAACACCCTCACGGTTGATGATCTTCTTGAGCAGGGCGTCAACAGCATGCACATCGCCCCATTGCAGATCAATGCCATCCAGATCGTCAGCACTGATCAAATCACGCTGGCGCAGCTCCATCATCAAACCCAGGTTTGCGCCACCTTCGATGAAATCCAGACCGTAGTTATCATGCAAAAAGGTGGTGAACTGCAGCTTGGCTAAGTGCTCGGCCTGGTCGTTATGATCGCCAGTAAACGGATCTTCTGGAGTTGTACCTTCCATCTCCATGTATCCCAGCATGCCACCTACCATGCCCATAGCTTCCCAGTCGGGCATGTCGGATATGGTGCCATCCATCAATTCGTCTTCACTGGTGGTCTCAACGGGATACAGACAGTGCAGCACACAACCTGCGCAGGCTGATTTTCTCACAAAGCTGGTCTGGTCCATAAAGGGTCCAGTGATCGCTTTGACGGCCGGGTCCGACCAGCAGCACCACTGCCAGTTGCGGACGGGGAAGGCGTCTTCCACGTAAGCTGATCTGGCACCAATACCGGCGGTCCCGTAGGAGCGCCAGAAGTAGTTGCCGCGTTGGGAAGCCTGGACATTCTCGGTAAGCTCCAGGAACTTCTGCTTATCGGCCAATTTGTGACCTTGGGTGCCGCGGATGACGATAGCCTTAAGGTTCTTAGAGCCAGCGACTGCACCAGAGCCCCAACGTCCATGAGCGCGGGCGCCTTCGGTCAAGGTAGCGGCGTACCAGACTTGGTTCTCACCACCGGGTCCAATCAGCCAAACATGGGCAAGTCGTTTATTCCCCATTCCTGCACGCTTTGGAGGCCGCATGGCGGCCCATTCCGGCGTCAGGTCGGCATCACGGATCATAGCCTCACGGGTTTCCAGTTCTGCGGTAACCTCACTCTTCAAAACCATTTCGGCTTCTTCTACGCCCATCCCCCAGACATGGCTGGCATCGCGGATCTCGATATTATCATCCAATACTGCGATGTAAACCGGGCTGGGAGCTTTACCAACCACCTGGATGCCATCCCAGCCAGCATATTTTAGTTCCGCCGGCGCGTGGCCACCACAGGTGGTGGCGCAGAAGAAATTGTAGGGACTCTTCGTAACGACGACGGAGCGGGGATTGGGTGCGGCTCCGGTAACGGGTCCGATCATTACTTGCCAGAGATTTTCCGGTCCGAGAGGGTCTATACTTGGATCAGCAATCCCTTCTTTCATGAGGAAATATGCCCCCAGAGCAGATCCACCCAAGTATTTCCGGTATACATCTTCACCTGGCTCGATGACCTCAACATTGCCACTAGTCAGGTCGACTCGTGCAATCTTACCAGTCATTCCATATAAGTCGGCCATTATAGACTCCTCTTTTTGTTATACATCTTGCGGTACAGCAGCTCGGCATAGGGAGCCGGTTGGTTGGCAAAGTAACGTCCATTGCGACTGGCAGGTACCCATTGGAGAGCCATTGGTTCTGGACAAGCCTTCACACATTCCGGGTCGCCACCGCAGCGGCTGCAGACCTGGGCTTTCTTATC
>JBFENN010000061.1:0-17941 GCA_041551115.1 Anaerolineales bacterium | reverse complement strand
GGATAAACCTCCACCTTCAGCTTCAATTTGAGCCAATTGTGTGTGGATGCGGATCCCTCGCTCCATCAATGCAGCCCGTTGGTTGATGAGGATTGTACTGAGGAGTTTCTCGATCGCACGGAAATCATCGGTTGTCCGGTGTAGGGCGATCGGTAATGAGGAGTCAATCATGGTCAAGTTTTCAGCTCGATTATGGAGAACTAGTATCGCACTTGCACCGGCATGATCGGCCTCCTGGATGCTGTTGGAATCCAACTCGTTTACTGCCACCAGCAGCAAATCGCCTGAGTGGACACTGTTGATGTTAGCGCACACCCAGCGTACAAGCGGGGTCTCTGCGGGGATTGGTGACAGCCAGGTTATCTGTTCACCGAACGCTAGCCGCAGTAATGTCTTCAGATCGGTAGGGGATAATGCCATTGCTTACCTGTTGATAGTGAAATTGAGATTCCTTCGAGTATAGCACAAGCATGAATGAATACGATCGCCTAGTAAAAAAAATCCACCTGTACTAACAGGTGGATTTTCATTATTTTAGTAATATTTTACCCAGCTCACGGCTGGACTGAACTAGACCCCTCAGACACTGCCTGAGCCGCAACTGGCAGCAGAACTGTAGCCCGGTGATGAAAAAGAACTCGTACCAACGGAACGCGATGCGAATGTTGATATCTGCTTCTTGACCTGATGGCTTTTGCAGGCAGGGCAGGTTACATCAGTGATCGCAGAGAAACCAAGCAGCAGCTCTTCAAAAGGCTGCCCACAATCATCACAAGCAAATTCAAATAACGGCATAATTACTTCTCCTAGTTCTATGATGAATAACTCAAATTTGAGCGGAATATCTCTGATAGTTGGATGCCAGGAACCAAAAAAGGTTACACTCGTTTTCTAAATTCTGCTAAAATTTTACTCCAAGATAATACTTGATCGTCAATATTAATACAATTCATATGTACGGGATTACATACAGGATAACTATCGTCAATCCGAAATTGGCAGGGTGGTACACCTGATTTCCTTGAGGTCGCAAGCCGATCGAAAGGATGTGACTTGCTACACAGATGGTATTGATATCTGACTTCAAGAAAACCACCAAATGAAATGCTTTTACACGATCATCATAGTGCGCGATGGATGCAATCATTCAGAAAACCGACACCAGATTGGCACTTGCAAATCTACTGATTGATAGAATGGCGCAACTGTCTGCTGATTCTATTTGGGCACGCCGGGTGAGTGGTTATCGCGGCACATTGCTGAAATTGGTCACTCAACTTGAAAAAGACTCCATTGGACCATATTCTGAGAAGCAGCAGCGTGATTATGCCTATTTGGGAGAGTTGATCTCGCTTGGTTTTGCCTTACTCGAAAAAGCCGCCCGGGAAAAATAGTCTAACCGGTGGGATTTGTGGTTGGAATTTTTCATCGTAATAGAGATCTTGCTGATCCCCGCACTGCTTTTCGCCTATTACCTCTACGAGCATTCACGTGAGACCTCATTGTTTATGCTGTTCAGCAGATGCTAGTGCTGATGGTTTTTCTATGGGTCGATGGACGATCCTGATGATAGGTCATTCCCTGTGCATATTACTGGACTGATTACTGCCAATGCAACTCATTCTTTATTGGTGATTACTTGGTAATGTAAATCTGGCTTTGGAAGCTTTTATTCTGGGAGCGATGACCATATTCCTTAGATAGGTATTTTCTACCGTTGCATTTATTTATTCGCGCTCAGTGGGTACCTTAAGCAAAACGCAGGGGACAAACGTGATCGTTAAATTCAAGGCGAGACCCCGATTAGTAATTCGCTCCAAGGCCCTTGGCATAGAACAATATCTGTGCACAAGCTTCGAGGTGTTCGGTCAATCGCCAAGCTGTGAATATGTCACTCCCAATACTTATCACACCGTGGTGGGACATGATCACGAGATCATAATCACGGTAGTAGGCTTGCATCGATTTTGCGAGCATGTCAGTCCCAGGCTGCTGGTACGGAGCAGTCGGAACACCATTTGGGAAGAAGATATCCATTTCTGGTAATACATGCTGAGGAAATTCTAATCCGGCGATAGAAAACGCCATTGCACGAGGAGGGTGTGAGTGAACGATTGCATTGACATCTTCCCTAACAGCATATGCGGCGAGGTGCAGCCGGTATTCTGAAGATTGCTGTTTATCCCCTCGCAGTATGTTCCCTAGATTGTCGATAACTACGAGGTCACCAAGATCCAGAAAGCCTTTGGAAACCCGAGCTGGGGTGATCAGAATTTCATCTGGTGTAAGCCGGATTGAAAAATTACCATCCGATCCGCGTACTAGGCCAGTGCTATACAACCGGCGACCTATTTCACAGATGACTTCCCGGGCATATTGTTCCTGCATTTTATTCTCCCTCGTTGTATAGGTATATTATCCGATTTCTTCTATCACAACTACCACTCTTGGACAATTTCCTGGTTAATCATACACTCCTTTTGGAATGCTGGGCAAGTTACGTATCGGCAACGTATAGTGTACAGCTTGTGGAATTTGAAGCTGGCAAGTTCACTTAGCTGAATGCTACAATTGGCCTGAAGAATCTTGCATGAGTTGGCTCTTTCGCCATTGGGTTTCCAGTTGGATGGGATGTACAGGAATTGGTAATATTGAGCCAAGACGCAAACACCAAATGCAAGAAGATTCGTAACGTCTACATGGAGATATTGATGACCTTGCAGTTTACCTTCATCCATTCCGCGGTCGTCATTTGAACATCTTTTTAGGAGAAAAAAATATGTTTGCAAAAAATGTCGGTATCTTACATCCGGGCGCAATGGGGATTTCAGTTGCCGCTGCTGCACAAAAAACAGGTTGCACCGTAAACTGGTGTTCAAAAGACCGGAGTCAAGCAACCCGGCGACGGGCGGAAGGACAAAATTTGCAGGAAGTAAAAACCTTGAAAGAGCTCTGCCAGACCTGCGAGGTGCTGATAAGCGTTTGCCCACCACATGCCGCGTTTGACGTAGCCAATGAGGTGTTATCGTTTGACTTCCACGGTTTGTACTGCGATGCAAATGCAATAGCACCAGATACTGTTCGACGGATATCTGGTGCTATGACTGCAAAAGGAGTTGCTTTCATTGATAGCGGAATAATAGGTGGACCAGCCTGGGAACCTGGTGAAACCTATATGTATCTCTCTGGAGAAAGGGCTGGGGAAATAGCAGAGCTATTCAGTGCGGGACCACTAGAAACCACGGTGATCGGTGCTGACTCAGGCAAAGCTTCGGCCTTGAAAATGTGTTATGCTGCTTATACGAAGGGATCGACCGCGCTAATTACCACCATACTGAGCGCGGCTGATGATTTAGATGTTTGGCAAGAACTGAAAACCCAGTGGCAGCGAGACTTCCCGCAGTTAGCGGAGAGTGCAGAAATGCGGGCACGGAGGGTCACTGCGAAAGCCTGGCGATTTGCAGGTGAGATGGATGAAATCGCGAAGACATTCCGCTCAACCGGTGCGTCAGGTGAGTTTCTTACAGCGGCAGGAACCGTTTACAGGCAGCTGGCAAAGTACAAAGATGCACCTGACCTACCTGAGTTGGAGCAGGTCCTCAGAGCTGTTCGAGGACAATAGTGTATGAAGTTTATTGTTCCGGGAGAAAGTGGCGCAGCTCAATTGGGCTGCGCCAGTGAATTCATTATGGAAATTCACTTCTTATAAAGGAGGGGACTCAACAAATGGTACGTTATCGGTGTTCGTTGTGTTTACATATGCACCATTGATCCATCCCTGACCATTAGGAGCTATACTGGGTGGAATAGCGACTACCCACCAACTACCATCAGCACTTATACCGGTCACTTTGAAAAAGGTTCCGGTTGGAGCGACACCAAAGCTGGGATACTGCGAGCTTGGTCCAGAACGAACATTGAGCGGTTCGAAATTAACGGCTGTTGGTCCACCTGGATCTGGAGGAGGTGGGATAACATCGGTTGGTGGCGCCGGATTGTCAATCACCGGTAAATTCTGGGTGTTCTCAGCTCTGACATAGGAGGCACTTACCCATCCGGTACCGGAAGCGGCATATTCGGTCGGGATCTTTACCATGTACCAACCCCCGTCGGAGCTAATACCCATAGCTTCGAGAACCGTACTCTGCGGGGCGACGCCATATACTTCATAATTCATCCCTGGTCCACTGCGTACGTTGACAGCCGTCAAAGCTATGACAGTTGGTGAGCCGGGAGCCGGGATTTGTGGCGGCACAGCTGGTGGTGGCGGTGGCGCAGGTATTACAGGTAAATTCTCTGCATTTTGAGCTACGACGTGATCTGCTGACGCCCAGGCATTACCAGACGCGATGATCTCTGTTGGAATCTTGACGTTGTACCACTGGCCATCTGTACTGATACCGATCGCCTCACCGGTTGTTCCTGGAGCGACCACGCCATAGACGGGATAGTTGCTACCCGGTCCGCTACGCACATTGACGTAATCGGTCGTTGTCAAGGTAGCTGCTCCTGCATCTGGTGTTGGAGGAATGACGGTTGGTATGGGTGCTTCACTGCGGTTAGCAAATAAGCTCGCCAAGAATACACCAAAGAGGATAACGGCAATTACACCCAAAAACACAAGAATGACTGTTAGGACTTTGTTGCCGGATGATTTGCTGCTCGTTCCTTGATTCGTTCCAGTCACTTTGCTACTCCTTTCTGATACATCAACTTATTTTTTGTGTCACCTGATCGATATTTTGGACAGATTCTATTTACTCTAAGATGGCCATACTACAGAGCTGAAAGTGTACCAAAATAGATCGTAAACGTTTGGTTAAGCGTGTTCGACGACTCGCGAACCGTATGTATGAGCATATGCCCGGGAAATTATTGCCCCGATCAGGAAAATTTGCGCCATAACGTTGAAGGTTATCAAGAAAACTGCTACGATTCCAGCAGCTTCTGCTGCAGAAGTTAAACGGCTGCTTGAAATATACAACCCTAGGAAAAATGCTGCGATCATCAGCAACACCGCTGCGCTGAAAGCACCAAGAATGACATCGCGCCAGGCGATACTGGTATCTGGCAGTATTTTGTATACCAAAATCAAGGCTGCAGTGATTATGATAAGGAGTGTTAGCGTATTGAGGATGCGGATGATCAGATTGAGGTCGATGTAATTATCCACAATTGATATCACTAGGCTTGCCAGTATAACGACGATCAGCAGCAGTGCGACACCGAGAACCATCAAGAAAGAAAATAATCGCTGTCGAATGAAGACTCCGGTTTGCCCTCTTTCTGGTAAGGGAACATTCCAAATCTTATTGAGTGCATATTGGATTTGGAAGAAGAGCGAGGAGGCCGCATAAAAAAGAGCCACGATACCAATCAAAGTGATGATTATATTCCCGCCCGATGTCGTTTCAGCTAGCTGGTTGACAGAGCTTTCCAGGTATTCATAGACTTCTGGATTCATCCGCGCAGCTAGTTGCTCGATTATTTGAGATTCAACCAGTGCGGCATTCAGTACAACGCTACTGATTTTGAAAGCAATGTAAATGATCGGTGCAAAAGAAAATAAGCTGAAGTATGCCAACGCGGCGGCTAGCTGGCTGGGTCTTTCAGTGAGCCAAATATTGTATACTCCTCTGAAGAATTCAATTAGGGTTGGTTTTTGCTGCATACAAAATTCTCCTCTACACTTGTTGCACTAAGCTAAATAGGGGACAGTTAATGGGCCATCTGGAAGTACCGCGATAGATGCTTGCGGTCCATAATATTCGACAAGTTCGCTTATTTTCTTGGAAATATCGGCACAATGAGTCAATAGGGCTGAATTGATTTGTTCAGCGGTGAGCCCTTCTGAATAGACAAAAACATCGGCTTGCTGCTGGATTTGTGCCTGTATCTGTAACTGCCATTGGTCGGGGGCTGAGAAATACGGATTTGCGAGCAGTTCTAATAATCTTTCCAGTGAACCGGCTTGCTGCAGTAATGTGGCATACTGCCCGTGCTCAGGAAAACCGTCCTCACAAGCTGTAGCGATGATGATCGCACCGCCTGGTTTTACTATTTGAGCAGCGCTGCTCATCCCTTTCACGGATTGGTACAAATTCTGATCAAGCGGGTAGCCGCTGTTCGTTGTCACGACAATATCAAATTGTTGATTAATTGGGACCATGCTGTGTTCTCGGATGAACTCAGTGCCTGCGCGATGGGCTGCTGTCATCTCACCAGCAAATACACCAGTGATTGCTTGATCTCTATTCAGCGTGACATTGACGAGGAAATTAGGTTTCGTTCGTAATGCGACTTCTTCCATTTCCTCCCAGACCGGATTCCCGCAGGTAACACCCCAGGTAGCCTTTGGATGGGAGATCAAATCTATACTGTGATTGGTTATGACGCTCTCGGCACCAGCTAAGGAAGGCAGGACAGCTTTAGGTCCTCCGCTGAATCCAGCAAAGAAATGAGGTTCAATGATTCCGGTCAGGATACGTACATCAGCTTCCATGTAGGTACGGTTGATGCGGACCGGATGGCCGAAAGATGTTTGATCTAGCTCCACCAAACTCGCTTCGTCAAAAGCGCTGTGCTGCAGACAGCGGTAGCCTGTCACCAACTGGTCGCCGAGCATCTGACGTAATTCTACTGGTGTCTGGGGCCGGTGGGTTCCCAGCCCATTCAGCAGTGTTATTTCCGTAGAATTTACACCAGATGCTTCCAGCTCTTGGATGATAACCGGCAGCAGCCGGTCGTTTGGGGTTGCACGAGTGATATCAGTGTGGACGATGACGATGGTATCGCCGGGATGAACCAGGCTCGCGAGACTTGGGCAGCCAATTGGGTATGAGAGTCCATTTTGGATTGCTCGTGCCTCGTTTGAAAGCCCGAAGACGTAATGAGATTGGATAACTTGTGACGAATCAGGCAGTTCAATAGTCAGTCCGGTACGTCCATAAAGTAAGTCAACCTGCATCAAATCTGCTCCGTTTGGAAAATGCCAGTCAATTCTAGCATGTTTCTGGAATGAAGATGGAAGTGAACTTGCTGGTCAGGAGGAGCCAGTGCGAGTTTCTATATACGTGGAAGTTGCAAACTATAAATCCCAACCCGTGGAGATGACTGCGTATACACCCCTATTAATTGGAGTAGAGCACTTTGGTTTGGATGAGCGGGATTATCTTTTCAAGATCCTTCCTGGAACCGAAAGAAGTCCCAGGCATCCCCGCGGCAACACTGCCACCTGCAACAGCCCACCGTAGCGACTGTAGAAGATCCTCGCCGCCGGTCAGTGCAGCGAGGAATCCAGCCAGGAGAGCATCTCCGGCTCCAATGGGATTCGCTACCCGTATGGAGGGTGCTTTTGCGGAGTAGATGATGCCATCATGCTTTAATAAGACACCGTGCATCCCCATTGACAGCAGGAAAAGCGAGCTGCTAACCTGGTCGAGTGTTGTCAAGGCTGATAATGCCCCCTCTTTGTTATTGAGAGGTGTATTTATCAGTTCGCTGAACTCAGCCAAGTTTGGTTTCATCATCCGTGGGTTGGACGTAAATCCATATCGAAGCGGCTCACCGCTGGAATCAAGGCAAACGTGTGCACCTATGCTTTGGATATCCCTAACCAAATCAGCATAAATTGTTACTGGAACCGCGCCCGGTAAACTACCGGAAAGCACCCACCAATCATCAGGCGCGGCTAGCTTGAGGATTTTATCTACAAGCTGCTCCATCTCGCCCGGCTGGATTGCGGGACCAGGTTCATTAACCTTTATATAATCATCCTGGTTACTACCGGTGATGCTGGTGTTGATCCGGGTCTCATCCGCAATTTGTATAAATTCGGTATGGATGTTCAGTTCAACCAATCCTTCTACCAACCGCTTTCCAATCAAACCTCCTACAAAGCCAACCACCACGCTGGGAATATTCAGTTGTTTTAGAGCACGCGAAACATTGATACCCTTTCCGCCAAGATCGGTTCTGCAATCATCGGCTCGTAATACTTCATTATGATTAATCTCTTTAACAGTATACTGGCGGTCTAACGAGGGGTTGAGTGTTAGGGTATAAATCATGGATGTGGGGAGAGTGTATCCATGTAAATTAAGGGGCAGGGGTTAGATCGGCTGGGATGGGGGTGCCGCGCAGGTTAATTTGTTCTAATCTAGCGGGGATGATGCGTACGCGGATTGTTATCGGAGCTCCGATGCCTGCGCTAAGTTCATACTGGATCTCGGCGATTTCCTCAGGTGTTAACTGCTGGTAAGCATAAACGGTGCCGGTAACTAAGTAACCGTCACCACGCTGTTGGATGGCGAGATCCTCCACATCTGCAGATTCAGCGGCGAGAATGCGTGTGAAAACGGTTTCGACATTCTGCTTTCGGTCTAGCTCGTTGCTCAGATTGTAGGAAGCAAACCCCAACGGGATTGCTAAGATCAACAACATGAACACGGCAAAGAGGATGTAGCGCTGCATGTACCTGCCACGGTCCGCGCGAGTAGGTCTAAATCCCAATAAGAGAAAAATGACCGCGCTAGAGAAGATGATTGCACTTAAGTTCGTTAAGAACAGCAGCATTGCACCACCTGCAACGCTGTATAGGGAGTACCCTAAGCCATAACCCACTACGGTCAAGGGAGGTACCAGTGCGGCTGCGATTGCGACACCTGGCAGCGCAGCAGCGAGATGTTTTCGGCTGATTGCATAAGCGGCAGCTGCTCCCGACGCCAGGGCTACCATGAGATCGAGGATATTGGGACTTGTACGAGCGATGATCTCGGCGGTGATTGGTGTAGAGGGGAGCAGCATGGAGACAACCGCGGCAACGACAATTGCGGCCAAGATGCCCTTGATGGTGGACTCGGTGGCTTTGGCTAAGACCGGTAAATCACCCAGTACGATTGAATGCGCCATTACCAAGATTGGGCTCATCAGTGGAGCTACCAGCATTGCTCCAATAATCACTGCGGCACTGTTCGTGATCAACCCGAGAACTGCAATAATTGATGATAGTACAATCATCATGTAAAAATCTACCCCAGCAATTGCATCGCCTTGGATCGTTTCGGTGACTTCGATACGTTCGCTTACTGTTAAGTTGGGAAAGAACTTGTAAAGCAATTGCCAGTAATGCCGCACCCAGAAATGGGGTGTTCCTTCATAGTGCTTGATCAAGAGCGTAGGTTTGGTGCGCGATTGCGCGACGGTAAATGGTATCCCGGCAAATACAGCTTCATCCATCAATCCGCGATGGGAAGCGCCCATTAGGAGTAAATCTGCATCTTCGGATTCCCCAAGAATCCCGGCTGTGACACTATTTGCTGGGGCTATCTTCTGAATAAAATGCTCTGGGGAACGCGTCTTTGATATCGCTTGACTGAGATTGACTTTGGCGGTGTTTTGGTTTTCTGGTGTGACTACGTCAGGAATGATATTCAAAGCAGTTATCTCGCCGTCGTCACTCATGGCCAATGCTTCACCATATTTCAAAGCTTCGGTCGCATGAGGGCCTCCAGCAGTAGACACAGTTACCTCATCCAATAGTTCCGGCAACCTACCATGCAGAACACCTACGTCGCATTGGGCATGTTGTACGATCTCGTCAATCGCCGGATTGAGATATACGCGATCGCTCGTGCCCACTGTACTCCAGCCGACCAGTAATAAATCTATATTTTCCTCACGGACAGTCTCCAAGATTCCTTCGGCATGGGATGGAGCCAAGCGTACGATCGCATCTGCTGGTACAGCTTGGATGTCATAGTCCGCGATTTTCTGCTTGATTTCCAGGAGTGCACTCTGTGCTTGCGTCCGATTAACCCGGTGGTATTCGGAATTCGTGATGATTTTGGCAACCAAGAGCTGACCGTCATTCGCTGCAGCTAATTTCTCTCCTGCCCGCAAGAGTGATGATATGCTGGAGCGACCCGTTGTATCTACTAAAACACGGTAGTCCTTCTTTAAAGTGATGGCTTCAGCAACAACCTGCTCACGCTTTTTAGCATCGATGAAAGATTTTCGAGCGTAGATAAGATAGTAGATGATCCCTAGCACGACCCATAAACCAACTTTCATCCAAGTTAGGTAAGGCATCGTGAGCGCCAAATAAATGCTGATCGCAATGGCTAGGGCGGGGAAGAGGGGCTGGAAGGGCAGCTTGATCGGTCGCTTTGGCGGCAGTGGGAAACGAGATGGGAACATCCCTGGCAGGATAATAACGACAGAGCTGAATAAAAAAAGCAGGGCAGTAACGCGTGCCAGCTGGTCTAAGGAAAGCAAGGCTAGGATGATCAAACAACTTATTGAAAAGATAAAAGTGGAGCCGATCTTGATCGAAATATTGATTTTCGGGATTGTTATCCGGGTGTTAATCATCCGATCTTTTGCCATCGACCGTAAAGTGCGTCTTCCACTTACCAGCGTGAAATCTAGGGCAAAAAGACAAAGGAAAATTGCCGTTAGCAAGACAACCATTTCTGCGACAGCGCTGCTGGACCTGGCAATGGAAGCCAATGGGATCATATCACCAGAAAATGCTAGTGATGTTTTATCAGATAACACGGAAGCTGCCCAACCGAATACGCTTCCTAATCCCAGGATGAGGATCATTGTCAACAGCAGGTTACGGACAGGCTGTTGAATCTGGTTACGACGGTCAAGAATTAAACCGGTTCCCCAAAGCATTGTCGCTAATAGTGCAATTCCCTGAGGTATATCTGTGGGTCCTCGGACTACAAAACGGGCGATCATCGGTTCAGGGACGAAGAAAAAATAACCTACAGTGAAAACCACAGCGAGAGCTGGTATGACCACCATGATGACACGCATACTTGTGCGTTGGAGGCTGGTTGCGCTGATGCTCCGGTACCAGGCAATCAGTATTACAACACCCAATGCGATATAGATTTCATTTATTGTGATTGCAAATAAACTGGAAAGCATCCGGCTGGTATAAAAAGCGACCCCCCAGGAAGCCAGAGTTGTTACCCCTAAGAATCCGCCTAACGACAACCATGAATTGCTGAATAATAGGAATGGTGGGAACCCTGACCGATCGAACTGGAATGCACCATTTACTTGCATGTAAGCTAGACCGCGTTCTGAGAAGACTAATATCGTGGGTGAATAGATGAGTGGAACAAGGGCATAGACCAGTTTGGTACGCTCACTAGCCATACTCAAGACCATTGCGAAGAGCACAAAAACACCGATGCCAATCGTTACGCTTGTTCCGATTGCCGTAATCGATGGCAAACCCAATACCCGGCTGTAGCGAACCGAAGTGGGCCCTTTTTGGGGGGATTTATTCGTTGTCATAGTCATGCCTGGTCAGTGATTATATACCTTGTAGACAGTTGTAAAAAGGTTAATTATGGTCAAGTATCAATATCATCAGAAAAGGCGCAGCGGAAACCGACTTTGTGGCGAGTGTAATCAGGAGTATTCTCACCCCGGTTGGCACTGCGGACATCATCGGGTGTATCAAGCCATCCACCCCCGCGCGGGATCCGATTTGCACCTTCTGGTGAATAGAATGGATTTAGCTGTGGTTCGGTTGGATAATAATGGAACCCATCGGCTACCCACTCGCGTACATTCCCGGCTAGATCAAGTGCCCCAGACCAGCTCACACCGTTGGGGAAGCTGCCTACCGGTGCCGTTTCCGGATATCCATCGGAGTATGCAGGATCATCAATACCGGTTGCGCAGTTCGCATCACAGTAGTTCAGCCGCTTTGGATCGAAATCGTTCCCCCAGGGGAAGAGCCGGTTCTCAGGACCCCGAGCGGCATATTCCCATTCGGCCTCTGTGGGCAAACGCCGGCCAGCCCAGTGGCAGTACTCGCTCGCCTGATTTTGCGTGATCCAAATCACAGGATAGTTGCTGTATTCATCTGAGCCGAAATACTCATCTCGGGTATACGAGCTGGTCTTGACAGGTGGTGAGCACGAACCTGCATCTACGCAAAGCTTGTACTGCTGATTTGTGACTTCATAGCGGTCAATCCAGAATGCATCCAGCACAACTGGATGGTTTGGCATCTCATCGGCAAATGCTCTCACCTGGCAAGCACCGATGGCAATCTCACCTTTATAATCCCGGCATAACTGCCGGGCAATGTGAACCTGGTCAAGATCGCTACCCATGATGAAATTGCCTGCAGGGACATATACCATCAGCATCATATCTATCTCCGACGTTTGTGTATCACCTAACACGTGGGATATAAGCTTGGCTTGAGATGTTGGTTCCGGATTTCGTACAGGCTGCTGGCCGCATGCCGTGAGGCAGAGCATAAGGATTATTATGATCGTCAAATGGGTGCGTGTCGTGGCTCTCATCTTGATATTGGTTGCTCGGTTGGCTTGTAGGAAAAGGAGAGTGTCCTCATAATTTGTCCCACAGATTATATAATATTGGGTAAAGGTTATAAACTTCTTGTTGCTGGGCGTGCGGGTGAAGTTAACCCTGATTTTGAGATTTATCCGCTGTGTGGATAAATACATGTGATGTCAATGGTTAGCATACATTATGTTCCGGTGAGGTAACAAAATGTTACAAAAGCATAACATCCCTGCAAAACCCTGGTCACAGATATTCGTTATGCTCTAGACATTCGTTAGAAGCAATGGGTGATCCGACCTCCCAACTGATGAAGACCATATCGTCCAATCAATTACAACCGATGAATAGGTACGATGATGACACAACGAAAAGATTACCGTAGGAGAATCGCTATGCTGACCAAGTCCAAGGCGCATTTATCAAATTCTGCTGTTATATTACTCCTCGTGATAGCAGCCATGGCTTGTGGACGGTTTCAGATTGGCATTGAGCAACCGACTGAGACACCGCAAGACACAACCAAATTGACTAGAGAAGAGGCTGACATCATTACTGTTGTGGTTACTCAGGTAGATAGTGAGACCACGGAAGAAGCCCCCGAAACGGGGGCACAAGGTGAGGTTATCGAGGTTGTCGCTTGGCGAGGGAATATCAAGGCCCTACCGCAAGCGAGTGCCTACGATGATTTTGTCGCCCTTCAGCCGGTAGGAACGGGGGAGTTTGGCTTAGTTGGCGCAGATGAAGGTATAGAGACAGAGATCCGTTCACTACGGGATGCAGATCCGCCAAACGATTCAGTCCTATTGTGGGGAGAATTGACCTGCATAGATCAAGACTACAACGGCTGCCAGCTAGTAGTTGACCGATTGGAATATGGACCTATTCACACGTCCGGAGGCCTGGTAGAGGGTTGGATCGGAACGATTAAGTCCAGCACGTTCAACAGCGGAATGAGCTATGTCTTTGAACTGACTGGCGCCTTCCCGATGTGGTACAGCTTGCATGCCAGCCAAACTCCCGAACTGCAGATGATGATTGAGGAGCTGCGCGGTACAGGTGCAATCGTACAGGTTTATGGTGAACTGCTCACAGGAGTTCCAGATGTGAATGGTACCCGCATTGAGGCTGATGTCATTGGGGTGATCCAGCAAGGTACCATCACGCCGGAACCGCTGCCAGAAATGATGGTTGATCCAACCGAGGGCTGGCAGACATTTGTCAACGAGCGCTATGGCTACCAATTTAAATACCCGCTCGAAGCCCAGATCGGCTTTTTTGGACCGACTGGTTTCGAGACTAATGAACTACCAGAGGGGATGACACCCGAGCAATATATTGACCAACTGCTCAAACAGTACACGAACCAGATTTGCATCGAACTAAAATACGGGCTGGGGTACATCATGATCTCAGCACCTCCCAACCAGGAAAAAATGTATACACCATGCGGGCGGACAGGGGTTGGGCAAGCAGAAATCATCGAGAAGGTAGAGAATGTTAATCTAGGTGGGGTAGTTTACCAAGCCAATGGTTGGGAGGTTCGAGCCAGTGGTGAGACCCTAGATGTGCATAATGAGTTCTTTCATGTGCAGTTGGAGGATGATACTGTCTTCGAATATGGCGCTAGCCCACATGCTGAAGCGACTTACGAAGATTATGTGATGAAAACCAAGCCAATATTACTGCGAATTCTGGGCAGCTACACACGCTTGGAATAATCATAACCATACCTGCGAACTACTAGGGGCAGGTATTCCGCCTGCCCCTCAGCATATTTATTCACGATTTCAATTGAGATTAATTGATGCAATATAGAGAAGGATCGAAAATTAGGCATACCTAGCGAGCAATTGGGTAACCTGGTCTTGGATCTCGTCTCGCACCTGCCTAAATACATTCATCACAATTGCTTCGCTGCCCTTGGTTAAGGCTGGATCAGGGAAACCCAGATGAACCGTCTTTCCTGGGCTTAGCCAAACAGGGCACTCTTCAGCGGCGGAATCGCAAACAGTCACGACTAGGTCGATCTCTTCGCTAATGAAGTCAGTGACACTTTTAGAGAATCCTGTATGTTGGATGCCTATCTCTTGCAGGGCGCGTATAGCGAGGGGATGCACGTAACCAACTGGCTTCGTCCCGGCGCTCCTAGCCTGCCATTGTTCACCCAATCTTTCATTCACAATGGCTTCTGCCATCTGAGAGCGGCAGGAGTTCCCGGTACAGACAAACAAAACCTTTTTGCGCTTCATATATCCATCAGAAATTCTATCGTTTCAGTAAACCCAGTATCTTCAGTGTTTAAGAAGATTGGTGCATTTGGCAACCTTCTCCAGAAATGCATTATTATCACCGACTCCCACAATTTTAACTGCCCGGGCAGTATCCTGATAAATAGTCTCCGGGATATAGTTGGGTATTTTGAATACAATCGTAAAATTGTGATGGAGAAACCAGAATATTAATGTGAAATTGATGAACAGCTACTCGTAGGCCAATACCTCGCGGATTGTCAGCCGAGCAGCGCTGCGAGCGGGCACAACACTAGCCAAAATAGCTAGTACCGTCACGACCAGCAGCCAGATACCCGAACCAAGGGGGGTGATGGCAAGCTTTACCGGTGCATTGAGCATCGATTGGCTGATGATCCGCAGCAGCAGGAAACTGATTGGGAATGAAGCGAGTACTGCAAAAACCCAACTCATTAACCCAATCAGCATACCCTCGATGATAACGGAATTGATTATTTTTAGATCGACTGCGCCGATAGCGCGCATAACTCCTATTTCGCGCGTCCGCTCCAGCACGTTCATCCCCATTGTTCCGGTCAATCCAATGCTGCCTACGAGTGCGGTCAGCATTGCCATGATGAGTAAGAAGGCAATTAATATACCGATCATCTCTGAGGCATCACGCAGGGTGGCTAATCCACCTTCGACCTCCCCAACTTGATAGCCGCTCTCACGCAGGTATTTGGTTAAGGCAATGCTGACCTCCTGCTGCCGTTCCCAATTATGTTCATCTGTTACGATGCGGTAGGAGAACGAGCGGTTCGAAGTGTTCAAGATGTCTGATATCACTTCATAATCAGCATATGCAAATATGGTATCCAGCATGCTGGTGAAACTAAAGATTCCAACTACGGTCCAGTCTGCCTCCCGTTTGCCCTGAACTTCAATTGGCAGGATATCTCCAGGCTTCAGATCTGGATAGAACTCCCAGATACCATCCGATACGACCATGGTGTTGGTTTCTCCAGGGACAATCCAACGTCCGGTGATCATTTCAGGGTGGATCAGCTTCGTATCTGCCGGGGGAGCTAGTATCGTAATATCGTCATTCTCAGATCCATCACGGGAAATAATTTCACCGCTGGCAGCAGACCAACCTTCGACGGATTCAACTCCAGGTACTTGTAAGACAAGCTGCTCAATCTCGGAAATTCGGTAAGGCCGTTCAAAATTCAAGGAGATATCTGCAATAAAGTATTTTCCGATTTGCTCAATATAATGTGCCATAGAGACGCGCACATTGAACACCGCGATGAATATTGCACCCCCGATGATAAGGGTAAACAGGGTCAGTGCAAGCCGTCCCTTGCGGCGGAAAGTGTTGCGAATTGAGAGCAAGATTGGTCTCGAGATCCAGACCATTTTTCCAAGCAACCGGTCAAACCAGCTGGCGCTGGATCCGCGTTCGCCAGGCCGGTGGCCGCTGATTGCGCGGCGGACGTTGGTTTTTGAACCGTTATTAACTGGGATGAAGCCCGCCCCCAAGGGAACGAGCAGGGCGATCACCGCTTGCAGCAGTACGACCTGGGGGATAAAACGGAAGTCTTGCAGGGTAATGCTCGCTTGACTGGCGATATACTCAGCAAATGCATATCCGCCGATGGCTCCTAGTGGGATGGCGATGAGCGCAGCAATAATACCAAAGGCTAAGATCAGCATGAGATACATTCCCAGAATCTGGAAGCTGCGTGCGCC
Organism: Anaerolineales bacterium; assembly: GCA_041551115.1. GTDB lineage: Bacteria > Chloroflexota > Anaerolineae > Anaerolineales > UBA4823 > DAOVXM01. The sequence continues at coordinate 1,616 of JBFENN010000061.1, read as the reverse complement.
AACCAACTTCATTACCCCGATTTGGCGGACATGTTGGGAAAGCAGGGCATTGAGCGTATTCGCAATTAACGAACTACTCAGCAGCACAACGAGAACACCAAGTACGAAAAGCACCCCCAGTACTGCTAAGATCAAGGAAGACATCGGGTGCTCATTTGTCTTGCCCAAGCGAGTACGGTAGACTGTTCGGCCGCTTTTTTCCAACTTATCCTCGATGGATCTCGAAACCTGCTGCAATACCTCTTCACTATCGGAATCCCCATTTACCGTCGCCAGTAAACGGTTGAAACTATCTGGTGCCTCCAACCATGTGAGCGTATCCATGTTGATGTACCCATGCGGTAAGGCCATGAAATCAGCTCTGCCAGAGGATTGTTCTGTTGCGGTGCCCACTACCGGTAAAGTGCGAACAGTACCGCTCGCGAGCTGGACCTGGATTTCATCACCCAACAGGATCCCAGTGTCGTTGAATCTGTTCTTGATGATGAGCACTTCACGTTCACTTGGCACTTCTGCACCCTGCTGTGGGTTGCGGAGATTGATGTTTGCGCTCGGATAGTCTTCAATTGCGACAAGTTCAAGACTTATCCAGTTTTCGCCATCCCGGCTGACCTGGACATCCATGATGAATCGCCCTTCAGCTTCTTTGACGCCAGGTATATTTTTTATCGTTGTCAGGAAACTTTCATCAAATGGATCGGTCCAGATATCAATATTGGCTGGATTCGAAGCCGCATAGCTAGTGTTCATGTCTGTGGCAAGAATAATGTAGGTTGCGGTGATTGTCCCGACAGTAAATACACCAACTGCAATTGAGGCGACGACCAGAATCGTGCGCAGCTTGGAATCCCAGAGGTCGATCAGGACTTTTAACCACCGAGGTCTCAGGTACCTTGAACTAACTCTCATCGTTCTGCACAATCCTTACCCCGGGTACGGTTCTCCCGCATACGAACCTGAGCTACATCTGTAATCGCGCGTTCAGTTGAAGATGAGCTGTTCAAGAGATCGACAAAATCACCCTTATCCAATAATGCCAGTTCAACCGGTCCACCCACTGCGGCGCGAGCGCTAGCGACTGAGTTGACGCCTTTTGTCAGCTCTACTTCACCAAAAAATTGACCGGGTCCGAGCCGGGCAAGGCACATCTCATGACAATCAGTACTGGAAAGGATAATATCTACCTCACCACTCCGGATCATAAAGAAGTTCTCTACCGGCTCACCTTGCCGGATGATGGTCTTGCCCGGTGCGTAGCGACGGGTTTTCGCTTGATGCGTGGCCGCTAACATTTGCGGATGGTCCAGCAAGGGTAATGCCCGCGCGACTACATCATCGATGATTTCGCCATCGGACAGGATAACTGTTTGCTGGGTGCGCTTTGTAAAAGATGGGTCGTGAGTGACTAACAGAATGGTTTTGCCGCGCGCGGCGAGCTCTTTAAACAGCGTCAGGATGGTGTCCGCAGAGTGAGAATCTAAGTTGCCGGTTGGTTCATCCGCTACGATTATCGGAGGATCGGTTGCCAAAGCCCTCGCAATGGCCGCACTTTGCTGCTGTCCGCTCGAAACCGCCCCTGGCAGCTTGGATGCAAAGTCCTCCAGCCCTACCATCTT
>JBFENN010000060.1:0-18010 GCA_041551115.1 Anaerolineales bacterium | reverse complement strand
TCCGTGAAGTTGACAATAGATCACTCTGCACCTGATCCCAGGAGCATTACGGACAGATTCCAAGTTGAAGAAATACCAATCTTACGGCCAACAGGTTTGTCTGATTAGCGGGGATTCCTTCTGTCTTTTCAGAGCTATTTTACCAGCACTGGCATCACTATCGCTATCTAGGTCAGCAGTATAAATAATCACGGCATCTGCGCGGTGAGCCAGGCCTGCAGTGTATTGCCAACAATCTGCATACTTTCAGCCGAAATCTTATCGAGCGTGTCGTCAATCGTATGCCAATAAGGATAATCGAAATCGATGATATCTATGGCTGGAATCCCAGCCTGCAGGAAAGGAATATGATCATCTAGGATGGCTTTATACGGTTGATTAATAAAATAATCAGCATATCCTAATTCTGCAGCTTGCTCCCAGATGCTCGCTGCCAATTCAGGATCGGAATTCTTCTCAAGATGGATGTTTAGGTTCAGATCACCAACCATATCAACGATAACAACCCCATCTGGTTGACCTTCCAGCTGTTGTACAAAGGCGATCGATCCCATAATCCACTCACGATCCTGTATCCCACCATTATCTTCTGCATCGAAGAATACTAACCAAACTTGACCATTGATTTCTGGCGGAAGGGAGCGAGCCAATTCCAACAAAACTGCTACTCCTGAGGCGCCATCATTAGCCCCGGGAACAGGGAGCAATCGATTATCAATGTTTAGGTCCCGGTCAGCTTGGATGCGCGTGTCGTAATGAGCTCCAACTATGAACCACGGCTGGCCCTCACCTCTCTTCGCAATAATATTCTTGATTGGAAAACCCAAGATTTCTGCCGCTTGTATTTCGGTAGCCCAACCAGCATCTTGAAGTTCGCTCAGAATGTACCCAACTGTATCATCGTGGGCTTGTGAATCAGGGAGGCGAGGGCCGAAGGCCATTTGGATTTCAGCATCCTGGTAGGCAAGCTGTCCGTTAAACACGTGTTCTTCACTACCCAAATTGGTACAGCTTGAGAGTATTACAGCAGCTACAACACAATAAAAAAACAATAATCGGTTTTTTCGAATCATACCTATCATCATCCTATTTTCAACTCATCCTCATTTCGTAAGTATTTCGATATATCTTCAATCGCACGCATGGCATAACGTGCTGCTCGATCACGTTTATTTCGGGGAATATCCGGCTCGAGAGCGGGCAAAATACCAAAATTCGCTTTCATTGGCTGGAAATCAACTGCAGCAGCATTAGATATGTAATCACATAGTGCCCCGAGCATGGTCGTCTTCGGGAGGCAGAGAGGAGTATGATTTGACGCAAATCTGGCAGCATTGATTCCGGCTAACAAACCGGTGGCAATGTTTCCAACATAACCTTCTACACCGATAATTTGACCAGCGAAGAAGAGATCAGCTCGGTTATGAAATTGCAAACTAGGGTTAAGATTAGCTGGTGAATAGATAAATGTATTTCGGTGCATCTGGCCATATCTCTCAAATCCAGCATTTTCTAAACCTGGGATCATCCGGAATACTCGCCGTTGTTCTGCGAAAGTCAAATTAGTCTGAAAACCAACCATATTGTACAGCGAAGCAGCTAGATTATCCTGACGTAGTTGTACAACTGCATAGGCACCCCTATTCGTACGCGGGTCACGGAGCCCAATTGGCCGCATTGGTCCGTATGCCAGAGATCGCTTACCCCTACGACCAAGCACTTCTATTGGCAAGCAACCTTCAAAATACTTGTGGGCGCCAGCTTTTACACCAGATTTAATATCGTTTTCAAAATCCCGCAGCTCGATACTTTGAGCAGAAACTAATGCCTCAACAAACTTCTGGTATTGAACTTGATTTAAAGGGCAATTGATGTAATCTCCCTGCTGTAACTCTCCATATCCGAATCTTGAAGCTCTAAAAGCGATATTAAAATTTATCGAATCAACGTCGATGATTGGAGCAATAGCATCATAGAAATATAAATGATCGCTTCCAGTTAAATCTATAATGGATTCTGACATTGCAGGAGAAGTTAACGGCCCTGTTGCAATGATCGTTATTCCAGTGGGGACTCTTACAATTTCTCGTCTTATCACTTCGATATTAGGGTGAGTGCGAAGAGCTTCTGTCACTCTACGAGCAAATCGTTCCCTATCAACTGCTAAAGCGCCGCCGGCTGGAACGGCATTCTCGTTGGCTATGCGCAGCAATAGAGAGTTCATTAGCGATATTTCATTTTTTAACACCCCAGGAGCACGGTCTACTAGTATTGATCCCAGGGAATTAGAACAGACCAATTCAGCCAAATTCGAACTGGTATGAGCACCCGTTGTTTTCTCGGGACGCATTTCATAGAGGCAAACCTGATGTCCACGCTCAGCAGCCTGCCAGGCGGCTTCACTGCCTGCGAGACCACCTCCGATAACATTAATCTCTGTCACAATTTTTTATCCGGGTGATACATCATTGCCACTGAGGCGATCTATTTATTTGCACCAAGCAGTGGATATAGTTGGATCGTATGCTGAATATCTTTCCGTGCCGTAGTATAATCAAGTAGAATAACTTGGTAAAGATAACTTATTTAATGGAGATTAGCCATGCCTAGTTTAGGACCTACTGAATTAATCATCATCCTTGTCATCGTTATTGTATTATTTGGAGTAGGAAGGATTGGTAAAATTGCTGGTGAACTTGGTACCGGAATAAAGTCATTCCGAGAAGGACTAAAAGGCGATGATGAAGATAATTCATCAGAAGAACAAGATAACTCGCCACCAGAGGCTTGACAGCCCAACAGTCCACATCCCAGCCATTTTTCATAATCTGGGATATATTAAACTGCTCATAACGATATTCTATTTGTCAAAAACATCTGCATAAACTACAGATATCCCAATTGCAGGCACGAACAACAAGTACCATTCTATACAATCGAGAGAACCGCAAAGATCCTGGGAGGGATCGCCTTCTTCGGTGTATACCTATATTCTGACTCCGTTCTAATACAGTCTGAAAGCCGTAAAATAAAAATTTTGCGGCTTTTTTGACTCCATTTTCCCCAAAAAATGAGCTAAGCTTTCGATGTAATATGCGTGACATTCTGGTACAGTATGAGTGATAGAATGCACCTGACAATATTTGTGAAATTTAGTACAAATATCCGGGTATAGGACTAGTATCCCTAATTCGAGGGTATTCATCCCGCTACAATCGTCATGATACCATCCGAGTATGGATGTGCATGCAGTTTTTGATTCCGTATTAGGAGACCGAAATGGAAGATGATCGTGAACAACTCCGAGCTGCCTTACAAACGATTCCGTGGTTTCAGGAGATCGATAAAAAATATTTTGACAACCTCTGTGGAATAGCACGTATTCAAGAAGTTGAAGCTGGTCAGGAATTATTTCGCGAAGGTGACAAAGAAGATTCTCTCTACATCGTACTAAAAGGGCGAGTCGCGATGGAATTATTTATTCCTGGGCGTGGTCGGATGCGAATATATACTGCTGAACCAATGGATGTGATCGGTTGGTCAAGCGTTACGCCTGTAATCCGCCAGCGGACCGCGAGCGCACGAGCCGTGCTGCCAAGCAGTCTTATCGCCCTTGATGCCAAACAACTACGCCAGATGTGTGAAGAAGATCATGATCTTGGATATCTCGTGATGCGTAGAATGGCTAATGTTGTCGCTAGCCGTTTGTTGACTACTCGCCTCCAACTGCTCAATATCTTTGCTAATCCTGTTCAGGAGGTAAAACATGAGTGAAATCAATCTTGAAATCGGAAGCAAAGTCACCATAAGTAAAGATCAATTCGACCAACTGCTCCAAAACCTACAAAAGATGGGTTATCTAACAATTGGACCAACCATTTTAGATGATGCATTAACCTACTCAGAGATAACGGCATTAACGGACTTACCCCAAGGATATATCAGCGAGCAGGCTGCTGGCAGCTATCGCCTGGTATTTACAGGACACACTAGATACTTTGATATCACCCCCGGTGCAAAAACATGGAAAGAAATTCTATTCCCTCCAAGGGCTGCCTTGGTAACAGTAGACAAGAATGGAAATGGCTGGTCAGCAGAAATTGAAAAAAGCAAAGAAAAGCCTTACGCACTCATTGGGGTACGGGCATGTGAGTTAGCAGCGATACAAATCCAAGATAAAGTGTTCTTACAAAATGATTGCAAAGACCCAATTTACCAAGCAAACCGTCAATCAGCATTCATCCTGTCGGTTGACTGCTTGCATCCCGAGGGGGCTTGTTTCTGCCATTCAATGGGAACCGGGCCTCAAAACTCCGCTGGATTTGATGTCAATATCACTGAGCTTGAAAATGTATTTCTGGTTGAAATTGGTTCGGAGGCAGGACGTATGGTGATAGGTAATCTGCAGTACAGGCCTGCCAGTGCTTTCTCTACACAAGCAGCCAAACTTAGGCTAGAAGAGGCACGGAATCAAATGGGGCGAGAACTCATAAATGCTCAAAAGCTCCCAAAAATCTTACTAAACAGCTTGGACCATCACCAGTGGGAGGATGTCGCGAAACGGTGCTTGAGCTGCGCTAGCTGCACACAAGTATGCCCAACCTGCTTCTGTTGGGATATCCATGAAGAACCCAATCTAGACATTAGTTCAAGCCAAAGGGTTCGAGTTTGGGATTCATGTTTCAATCCAGATTACTCTTATATTGCTGGGGGTAACACCAGGCCGAATACGAGGTCAAGATACCGCCAATGGCTCACACACAAATTCGCGAGCTGGTACCACCAATTTGAAGTCATTGGCTGCGTTGGTTGTGGACGCTGTATTACCTGGTGCCCAGCAGGTATTGATATTACCCAAGAGATTGCTGCCATCACGCAGGAGGTATTCGAATGATCGCCAATCTCACTACTAAACATGCAGCAGTACTTCCCAGCGCCCCAATGCAACCATTTGGGGCAGAAATCAATGCTATACAACCAGACACGGCCGGAATCGTCACATTCTGGTTTAGGTTTAAAGATCCTGAAGTTCGTGCAAGCTACACATTCAAACCAGGACAATTTAATATGCTCTACCTGCCCGGCTACGGTGAATCAGCAATATCCATCAGCTCGGATCCTGAAAACCATGAAACTATCGGGCATACGATTCGTTTAATGGGGAATGTAACCAAAAATATCGCCCGACTACAAGTTGGTGACGAGGTTGGTATTAGGGGTCCCTTTGGTACGTATTGGCCAATTGAACGATATAAGGGTGCAGATCTCATATTGGGTACAGGCGGAATTGGTCTGCCCCCATTGCGACCCATTATTTATCATGCGATGAGACATCGTGAAGATTACAACCGGGTGGTTGTCCTATATGGTGCGCGTACGCCAGATGATCTGCAGTTCAAGGATGAATACGACGATTGGGAGAAAGCTGGCATTGAAACCATGATCACTGTTGATCGAGCCGACGAAAGCTGGCAGGGGCAAGTTGGTGTGGTCCCCATCCTTTTTTACCATCTAAAAATGGACCACCACAACAGCGTGGTGATGACATGTGGACCGGAAATTATGATTCGGTTTGTGGTATACGAAGCGCTTGCGAGAAGAGTTCCGACTGATAGGATATTTGTTTCTCTCGAACGTAATATGAAGTGCGGTCTCGGACAATGTGGACATTGCCAGTTGGGACCATTTTTCGTCTGCAAGGATGGTCCTGTGTTTAGTTATAAACAGTTAGAGGCCTACTACAACGTGGAGGAACTCTGATGAGGAAACCAAGCGTTGCAGTATACAAATTTTCTTCATGCGATGGATGCCAGCTGTCCTTATTAAATCTTGAAGACGAAATTCTTGACCTTGCAGGGGCAGTGGAGATTGCTTTCTTCCTTGAAGCTACCAGCAAAATCTCACCCGGACCGTATGATATCGCCCTCATTGAAGGTTCTATCAGCACCCCCCACGAAGCAGCTAGAATTGTTGAAATCAGGCAGCAGGCTGGTTTTGTGGTAGCACTAGGAACATGTGCAACATCTGGAGGCATACAAGCTCTGCGTAATTTCGCCAGCGTTGATGACTATGCAATGATGGTCTACCAACATCCAGAGTTTTTAGATACCCTAGAAAAGTCAACTCCGATTTCAGAGCATATTAAGATCGACCTCGAGCTTTGGGGATGCCCAGCAAATAAATACCAAGTGATCGATGTTATCGCCTCAAAATTACAGAACCGTCGTCCAAGTATCCCGAATTACAGTGTCTGTCTTGACTGCAAACGGGATGGCAACATCTGTGTAATGGTGGCCTACGGAACCCCTTGTCTCGGGCCAGCTACACGGAGTGGTTGTGGGGCACTTTGCCCTGCAAATGGACGCGGGTGCTACGGGTGTTTTGGCCCAATCCCAAATGCAGACTTAGCCCAGCTAATACCCGTACTCACTTCACACGAACGCCATCCTGGAGAGATTGTTCAGCTCCTTCGAAATTTTGCAGCTTATGCACCAGCTTTCCGTGAAGCTGCTGATGAACTACTTCAGGTAGGAAGGTAGCACATGAAAAAAAATATTGAGATTCCTGCCCTCGCTAGAGTCGAAGGTGAAGGTGCATTGTACATCCGGCTAGAAGACGGCAAGATCAATGATATCGAACTGAATATTTATGAACCTCCGCGCTTCTTCGAGGGATTTCTCCAAGGGCGTTTCCTACAGGAAGTCCCAGATATCACCGCCAGGATATGTGGAATATGTCCGGTTGCTTACCAAATGAGCTCAGTCCAGGCACTCGAAAAGGCCCTGCAAGTCCACATTACACCCGAGATACGTGCACTTCGACGGATGTTGTATGATGCAGAGTATATTGAGAGCCATGCACTTCACATCTACATGCTACAGGCACCTGATCTGCTAGGTCATGACTCTGTTCTAAGTCTCGCTGATGTAGCTCCAGAAGTAGTAAAGAAAGCCTTACGACTAAAAAAAATAGGCAACCAGCTACTGCGAGCTATTGGTGGAAGATCTGTTCACCCGGTCAACACCTGCGTTGGAGGTTTTTATCGCTGGCCACGAATTGCCGCAATCAAATCACTGAGAGAAGACCTCATCTGGGGATTAGAGGCTGCGAAGGAAACAGTACGCTGGGCAACCACTCTTGAGTTTCCCGAACTGGAAATTATGGATTACGAATTCGTCGCGTTAACACACGATGAAGAGTACGCCATATTAGAGGGTGAGGTCCTCTCATCGCAAGAGATCAAAATCCCAGTTGAACAGTTTGAGAATCGGTATCTTGAGCGGCATGTAAAACACTCGAATGCACTTCATAGTCATACGATTGATGGAACACCTTATATTACCGGACCCTTATCACGATTGAATTTGAATTACGATAAGCTTGGTCAAGAAGCCAGTGAAATTCTAGCCGAAATCGACATAAAACTGCCGATTAGAAATCCATACAAGGCGTTGATCGCTCGGGCGATCGAACTAGTGGAAGTATATGCAGAGGCTATCAGACTTGTTGACGCCTATCATCCGCATGGACCAAGCAAGATGGAATTTGCACTCCGTGAAGGCGAAGGAATGGCTGCTTCAGAGGCTCCGCGGGGTTTGCTGTATCACAGGTACATTGTGAATTCAAACGGGAGTATCAATCATGCTTATATCGTGCCGCCGACTGCACAGAACTTAGCTCGAATCGAGGCTGATTTATGGAAAATCGCACCCCAAGTGATCAATATGCCTCAAGATGAGGCTAGTCTAGCCTGCGAACACCTCGTACGTTCGTACGATCCGTGTATTTCTTGTGCGACGCATTTCCTGAAATTGAATATTGAGGCAAGTTAACTTGTGTAGAATGGTTATAACAAGCAGTCAGGGAGAAAATTGCTACCACATTGTCATTCCCCCAATACATAAATCTATTCATTTCCTAGGAGAATTATTCGTGCTGCGATACCTCAACAAGGTCAAGGTATTTCTATTATTTGCTATCATTTTATTTTCAAATCCTTTGACAGCAGTTGCCCAAAATCCAATCGTGAATGCTGTTCTTTTCTATTCACCATCCTGTGGGCATTGTCACAAAGTGATCAATGAAGACCTACCCCCTCTATTGGAGAAGTATTCTGGTCAGTTAGTGATCATAGGAATTGATGTATCTAATCCTGAAGGGCAAAAACTATATCGAGCCACTGTTGATCAATTCGGGATTTTGGAAGAGCGACTCGGTGTCCCTATGTTAGTTGTAGGAGACAATGTGTTGGTGGGTGCAGTGGAAATCCCACAAGAATTTCCAGGAATCATCGAAGCTGGATTAGCTGGCGGGGGAATAGAATGGCCAAATATCCCGGGCCTTGAAGCAGTGCTTACCGAATACCGAGGTCAAGAAGAGCCAGAGAGTACGACTACGATCAACCCTGTAGACGAAACTCCAGACCAGATGAATACCTCCATGATCCAAAGATTCTCACGAGATTTGGGAGGCAACCTCATCGCGGTAGTCACTTTGCTTTCCTTGTTAGGCAGTGTGGTTGCGGTGATTATTTTGATGTTTGGTGATGATTTATATAAACCCCGACCCTGGCCACGCTGGGTGGTTCCCGCTGCGTGTCTATTTGGATTATTCGTTGCAGGGTATTTAGCCTTTATCGAAATCACCCAGACAGAGGCTATATGTGGCCCTGTGGGTGACTGCAACACTGTCCAGCAAAGTCCATATGCAGTACTATTTGGGGTGCTACCAGTGGGCGTTCTCGGGATGATCGGTTATCTGCTGATCGGAGTGATTTGGGTTGTGAAGGAATACGGGCAACAAGAATGGAGAAGGGCTGCCGCCATTTTATTATGGGCATCAGCATTGTTTGGGGTCCTATTTTCTATCTATTTGACTTTTTTAGAGCCATTCATTATCGGGGCGACGTGCGCTTGGTGCATAACATCGGCGATTTTAATGATGATTATCCTCTGGGCTTCCAGCGGATCGGCCAAGCGAGCATGGAATCGATAAGAACATATAATCAAGGAATTTTATAACCTACCTAACCATGAATATCGTGATTATTGGAATCGGGCAGACATTGCGCGGGGATGATGGAGCTGGACCTGCTGCTGTAAAGGCCTGGGAAGATCGCTACTCCCACGTTGATGAAAACGTCCAAATACGAACTGAAATCGAAGAGTTGCCTGGCCTCAACTTGCTCTCCCTACTTGAAAGGACAGATGCAGCGATTATTGTAGATGCTGTTCAAAGTCATAATAAGCCCGGGATGGTCCATCTGTTTCAAAATATGCTACATAATCAATCACATGAACACGTCAATAGTGCCCATAATTTAGGGGTGCACGAAACATTAGCCCTAGCTAGACTCTTACAGATTGAAAACCTGCCCGTGAAGATTACGATTATCGGTATCGAGGTCGATAATGTTGAACTGGGGGAAAAGCTCAGCAGTGATGTTCAGAATGCTATCCCAAAAGCCGCCGATTTGATCGAAGAACAATTTCAATCTTTTTTACGGCCTAACCTGAGACATTCGCAGTAACTATAGATATATGAGAATAATGGTATGATTTTGAGATGATTAATCTCACTATTAGCAAGCATTGCTGTGTGATATGCTGAAATCATCCTATATCTACCTATGCATGAATTAGCAGTAACTGAAAGTATCCTTGAAATAGCCCTTCGTCATGCTGAACAATCCAAAGCTGACCGAATAACCGATTTGTACCTCGTAATCGGGCAGCTAGCTTCAATTGTGGACGATTCAGTGAGTTTCTATTGGGACATGATTTCAGCCGATACGATTGCGCAAGGTGCTACGCTACATTTTCGAAGAATACCAACTGTTATGCAGTGCCAGAGATGTCAGACAGAATATCAACCGGATGACAGTGTTTTTACTTGTCCGACCTGCAGCAGCACCAAAATCAAGATTATCTCTGGAGAAGAGTTCTTTCTCGAATCGATCCAGATCGACAACAATTAATATTGGCAATATAGCGAGTTGGGAGCACCGTAGACATGAAGAGTAGAATCCCGATAATTGAGAACATTCTTGGATCAAATGAACAAATTGCAGAAGAAAACCGGAACCAATTTGATCAGGAGAATATCCTGGCCCTCAATTTTATGGCTTCACCAGGAGCAGGAAAGACTTCGTTGATCGAACATACGGTTAAAAACCTAGCTTCAGAATTCGAGATTGCAGTTATCGATGGCGATATCGCAACCAGTATCGATGCAGACCGGGCAGCCCGAGCCGGGGCAAAAGCCGTTCAGATCAACACCGGGGGAGAATGCCATCTTGACGCTGTCATGCTACGAGAAGCCTTGCCGCAACTAGATTTAAGCCGAATCGATTTACTGATCGTCGAAAATGTTGGAAACCTAGTTTGCCCGGCAAGTTTTAAACTCGGGACTCACAGCAGTGTACTCATTGCATCCATTCCTGAAGGCGATGACAAACCCTATAAATACCCAGGGATGTATCGCGGGGTTGATGCATTGGTGGTAAACAAAATCGATTTGATGCCTTATATAGATTTCAACATGGAATATTTTCGTCAGGGCGTCGAAATTCTAAATCCCAACCTCATCACATTTCCTTTATCGTGCCGAACAGGTGAGGGCATTGACCATTGGCTTGATTGGATTTCTGCTCAAATCAAGAACAGGTAAATTCGCGAACTATTTATTGGTAGGAAAGCGCATAAATGTCGAGCCAACAGGCAATCAACATTCTCATCACAGGTATCATCCAAGGGGTTGGTTTCAGACCATACATTTATGCACTAGCCAAAGAGCATAGCATAAATGGTAGAGTCCGGAACACCTCGGCTGGTGTCGCTATCCATGCTGAGGGTACAGAAAAAGCGATCGCAGCCTTCATCGAGTCAATCGAAGAAAATCCACCTCCCCTGGCGCTCATCGAAAATATCCACAGCGAACAAATCAAATTCATAGGTTTCGCAAATTTTGAAATCCAAGCCTCTGAGCAAATCCCAGGTGCATTTCAGCCTATCTCGCCTGATGTATGCATCTGTAAGGATTGCTTGATGGAACTCTTCGACCCAAAGGACCACCGCTATCGGTACCCGTTTATCAACTGCACTAATTGCGGTCCAAGGCTAACGATCATTGAAGATATACCCTACGATCGACCGAATACAACCATGGCAAGCTTTCATTTGTGCGAATACTGTCAACGGGAATATACAGATCCTACAAACAGACGTTTCCATGCGCAACCCGTTGCCTGTACTACATGTGGGCCACATATATGGTTGGAATACTCAACTTTAAACAATCCATCACCTAATCCCGAATCCAAGCATATCCATGGTGAAGATGCACTGGAAATGTGCCAAAACCTCCTGCGCGAGGGGAAAATCGTTGCTATCAAAGGCTTGGGAGGCTTCCACCTTGCATGTGATGCAACAAACTCGCTGGCCGTATCCACATTGCGGCAGAGAAAACTGCGCATCGAAAAACCTTTCGCATTGATGATGGCAGACTTGAGATCGGTCCAACAACATTGCTACCTTTCTAAAAATGAGCAGAATATCTTGCTTGCCCGTGAGAGACCGATTGTCATTGTTGAGCGCAGGCCAAAGTCTAGCATTACGCCAGATGTCGCTCCTAACCAGAACACAGTCGGGGTCATGCTGCCATATACACCTTTACATTTCCTCCTGTTTGCAGGCCGAAATGCCAGCTGGACAAATGAAAACCTGACAGACACAGTTCTACCACCTCTTGTTATGACCAGCGGCAATCTATCTGAGGAGCCAATTGCTACAGATAATCAAGAAGCCCGAGTGAGACTAGCCAGCTTAGCAGATGCCTTCTTGATGCATAACCGACCAATCAATACGCGGTGTGATGATTCAGTTACCCGGAGCCAGCCAGGAAAATTTAACAAAGGAGTAAACCGGACTTCAGATTTTGAACAACCGATTTTGCTGCGTCGTGCTCGCGGTTATGCACCTTTCCCGATATTTGTTCCATATGAATCGCCACCGCTGCTTGCTACGGGACCAGAGCTGAAGAACACATTCTGTCTGCAGAGAGGCAGATATGCTTTGCTCAGCCAACATATCGGGGATCTAGAAAACTACGAAACGTTGGAGTCATTCGAGCAAGGGATCATTCACTACCAGCAACTCTTCAGGATCCAACCTGAGACAATCGCCTATGACTTACACCCGAATTACTTAGCGACCCGTTATGCCCTTGAAAGGGGTGAACAGGAGGGTATCCCGCTGATCGGTGTTCAACACCATCATGCCCATGTCGCAGCTGCGATGGTCGAACATGGATTTGGAACCAAGGAAGAAGTGATTGGGGTCGCCTTCGATGGAACTGGCTTTGGCGATGATGGTTCAATTTGGGGTGGTGAATTCCTCGTTGCTTCCTATGAACGGTACCAGCGTTGGGCTCACTTCGCGTACATGCCCCTTCCAGGAGGCGACACCTCAATCCGGAAACCAGCTAGAATAGCGTTAGCTTACTTATGGTATGCGGGATTGGATTGGAAACCTCAGCTTCCCCCAGTAAAAAGCCTGGGGACTAAAGAGAAGGCAGCGTTACAATCGATGTTAGAAAATAATTTGAATACTGTCCAAACTTCAAGTACCGGCAGACTATTTGACGCAGTGTCAGCTTTGTTAGGCATCCGGCAAGTCATAAATTACGAGGCCCAAGCCGCTATCGAGCTTGAAGCACTAGCTGACCCATCCGAAGATGGCTATTACCTATGTGAGACCATCACCCCAGAGACAAACTCCACCACATTGTCTACTCCAAGGATTATCAACACGAACGCGATCATACGGAAAATTCACGCTGATATTTTAGAGGGCTGCTCGAAAGCAACAATAGCAGCAAGATTCCAAAATACGCTCACCAAACTGGTTTTGGAAACATGTCAGGGTATGCGTGCGGAGCAGGGAATATATAAAGTTGTCCTAAGCGGTGGTGTATGGCAAAATATGACATTGCTGGAAAAAACAATAAACTCTTTGTCTGAGCAGGATTTTCAAGTCTATACGCACAGACGTGTCCCGCCAAATGATGGATGTATCGCACTTGGCCAGGCTGCAATCGCCTACCATCATCTAATGAATTAATGAGCAAGATAAATACCTGAAAGAATTTTAGCTTCATGGGAAGTACCCATCCATTGTGGAGGCATTATGTGTCTTGGCGTACCAGGAAAAATTATCGACATATACCAGCAAGGTGACCTTAAGATGGGCAAGATCGACTTTAACGGCATAACGCGAGAAGCTTGCCTCGCTTATGTACCCGAAGCGCAAGTTGGTGATTACACTATTATTCATGTCGGATTTGCCCTACATCTTATCAGCGAAGAGGAGGCTCAAGAAACACTCAGCCTGCTGCGTGAAATTGCCGCTGTTGGAGAGGAAGATCCATTTCTTGAACTGGGTCAAGATGGATTTGATTCAGACCAGGAGAAGTGAAATACTTTGAAACATCTGACAGAATACCGAGATGCTGAGCTGGTTAAAGGTGTAATCAGGAAGATTCACCAGACGATTGCGAGACCCTGGGTAATTATGGAAATCTGCGGTGGGCAAACCCATGCGATTATGCGACACGGGATCGACCAGCTCCTACCTACGGACCTTGAACTGGTTCATGGTCCCGGATGTCCAGTGTGCGTAACTTCCTTAGAATTGGTCGATAAAGCCCTGGCAATTGCCGCTCAACCTGGCGTTATCTTCACCTCTTATGGTGATATGTTGCGCGTTCCAGGGTCACATCAAGATTTATTTCAGGTGCGAGCAGGTGGTGCAGATGTGAGGGTTGTCTATTCCCCATTAGACGCAGTCAAGATCGCGCAGGAGAATCAAGATAAGGAAGTCGTTTTTTTTGCAATCGGTTTCGAAACCACCGCTCCAGCAAATGCAATGTCTGTACTTCAAGCTCAAGCACAGGGTTTGGATAACTTTACTGTACTTGTTTCCCATGTCCGTGTTCCCCCGGCAATGAAAACAATCCTAAGTTCCCCTGATAATCGGGTCCAAGGTTTTCTTGCTGCCGGTCATGTTTGTGCTGTCATGGGTTATTGGGAGTATCCCCCCATTGCAGAGAAATATAATGTCCCTATCGTTGTGACAGGATTTGAACCATTAGACATTGCGCAAGGTATTCTGAAATCTGTACAGCTCTTGGAAAATAACCAACCAACGGTAGCAAACGCGTATTCCAGAGTGGTTACGTTTGAGGGTAATAAACCAGCGCAAGGGGTAATCAACCAAGTGTTCATCGAGTGCGATCGGAAATGGCGTGGCATCGGTACGATCCCGTCAAGTGGGTGGCGCTTAAATCCTAAGTATTCAAAATTTGATGCCGAAATTAGGTATGATATCCAAGATATCCAACCAGAAGAATCATCTCGATGTATCGCCGGTCAGATCCTGCAGGGCATAAAAAAGCCCCACGATTGCTCTGCGTTCGCTTCAGAGTGCACTCCCGATCAACCTCTGGGCGCAACAATGGTTTCCTCTGAGGGAGCCTGTGCAGCATACTTTCGCTACTCAATCATGAGCCATTCATAATTATGTCAAATCAAGATATCCCATCCATGCAAGGTGCGACCTGCCCAATTCCCCTTCCCCACGATAAGAAAATCGTTTTAGGGCACGGAAGCGGTGGCAAAATGTCGCAGGACCTCATCAATAAATTGTTTGTACCGCATTTTAGCAATCCAGCCCTCGATGCTGGGAATGATGCTGCATTGGTCCACCCCAATCACTGCACTGAACTAGCCATAAGCACCGATTCTCATGTTGTTTGGCCATTATCTTTCCCCGGAGGTGATATTGGCAAGTTAGCAGTGTGTGGCACTGTAAACGATGTCGCGATGCTGGGGGCGAATCCGTTATACCTGACTGCTGGTTTCATTTTAGAAGAAGGCTTGGATACAAGCCTATTGGAACAAATTGTCCACTCGATGCAAGAGGCAGCTCGAGAAGCTGGAGTTGCGATCGTCGCTGGCGATACTAAAGTGGTTGAAAAGGGCAAAGCGGATGGTCTCTATATCAACACTGCAGGAATCGGGACGATCTTCCCTGGAGTAAACATAAATGGGGCAAATGCGAAACCCGGGGATAAAGTTATCATCTCAGGGAGTTTGGGTGACCACGGGATTGCTGTTTTGGCTGCACGCGGCGACCTTGGTTTCGAAACTGACATCAAAAGTGACATTGCCCCATTGAACACCCTTGTGCGTGAGATTATTGACAGCAGCGAACATATCCATGTACTACGAGACCCGACTCGAGGTGGCCTTGCGACGAGTTTGAATGAGATAGCCAATCAATCCAAGGTTTGTATTGTCATTGATGAGACTAAACTTCCAGTGAAACCTGGAGTTGCGGCTGCTTGCGAAATGTTAGGTTTTGACCCTCTATATGTTGCAAATGAAGGAAAATTAATTGTGATCGTGGCGGCAGAGGATGCTGAAAGCGTCCTTGCAAAGATGGTGACTTCACCTTATGGAGAGAACGCCACTATTATTGGCGAAGTACAAAACAGCCCTGCGAAGCGAGTATTAATGAGAACTTCGATTGGCGCCACCAGGATTGTTGATATATTAGCCGGTGAGATGCTGCCCCGTATCTGTTAATATCCCCAAGCAAGGCTTCCAAATTTATTTCTGCTATGCGGGTTTGTCAATAATCACCCAGGCATTCCAGCCGTCCGTTTCTATCCGGGCTTTCTTTCGCTGATCATGAAATAGATCATTTATTGCCGATGGTGAAATGAAATGACTACGCATCAAGACTAATTTCTCTGCTAAAGCAACCAACTTAACTGATATTTTCCTGATATCCGGTTCAAGGATCGCAATCCGACCACCTGGAGCTAACACACGCCAAAGCTCGGCAGCAGTCTCAGCATGATTACAAACATGATGCATTGCATCAACCATAATGACTCGCTCAAAACTTTTTGCAGGGAAGGGGAGGAACTCTGAATGCGAGCAGGTAAGCTGGAGGCCACCCTTCATGGCAGCCTCTGCCAGCATCTTGTATGAAAGGTCCGCTACAACTGTATTGGATGCTTTTCCCCGAAATGCTGCTGCAACTCGTCCTGTTCCGCCCCCAACATCAAGAATCCTACCGCTCACCGGTAACCCTATCTTTTCGATGAATTTCTCAGCTTCACGCAACGGTATCGCGCGATCATAATATGGGGCAAGTAATCCAAAATGGTCAAAAATTGGCATTGAAACCTTCACAAGAGTTGTATAGTATAAACAGTCATTAATCCCCGAGCTGCTAGAGCTGCTAAGAGAGCAATGATAACGGTCAATCCTGAAATGACAATCATATCACGAGCACCCAATTCTCGTTTTAAGATTGCCAAAGTCGCTAGGCATGGGATATAAAAAACCACAAATACTGTAAACGTAACCATCTGCACTGAGCTCATAACTGCCGAAAAATCTGTCGTCCCAAAAGCTTGCCCAAGCATAACCAAGGAGAGCTCTTTGCGTAATATTCCAAATATCAATGGAACACCGACCTCAACAGGTAAACCCAGCGCCCAAGTCAGCGGCCGGACAAGTGTATTAAAGAATTGCGCATAATTTAGATAGTTTAGTACAGCCAATATTATGCTGCCGATGATTAATAATGGCCAAGCTTCAACAATAAACTCTCTTGCCCGGTACCACGTCTTACGAGTGACCGAGCGTAGAGTCGGCATTCGATAAACGGGCATCTCAAGAATCATTCCTGGGCTATCTTCTGGCAACATATTTGACAGCAGTCGACCTGTTATAGCTATGACAAACAAATTAAAAATATAGATCAGCAGTGCTAAACGGGGCCCCAGATAAAAAGCGACTAACCCGAACACAACAGCTAGCCTGGCAGCACATGGTACAAGAGTGGCCAACGTTGCTGCTAAAAATCGATCACGCTTGTCCTCCAACATTCGAGTTGACATAACTGCCGGTACGTTACAACCGTAACCCAAAATAAATGGCACAATCGCTTTCCCATGCAGCCCGATCTGGTTCATTAATGAATCCATCAAGAATGCGACCCTAGGAAGGTAACCAATATCTTCCAATAATCCTAAAACAACCAGAAATGGAATTAAATACGGCAGGACGATTGCCACACCACCAGCAATTCCTTGAATGGTCCCAACCAAGATTTGCTTAATAAGTGTGTCACTGGCTGTGAGATGTTCAGTTGAACTGATTAGTTTCTCAAACAAATTGAGTAAAGGGACCTCAACAGCACTTCCTACCCCAAAAATCAATTCAAAAAGAACCAGAAATATTGCAACCAGGGTGACATAGCCCCAAACTGGATGCAGTAAAACATCATCCAACCGATCCCGCCAAGAGATGCGCTTTTCTCCTTGTTCTACAACCAGATTCGCAATATTTGAAGCCAATCCATGTCGTTCCCCACTAATCACCCAGTATGCGGATTGTCCACAGTTTGCTTCAATTTCTTGCTGGAGCCGCTTGACTAGCTGGATCACATCATGGTCCTGAGCGCTCACCAATTCGGTCATTCTCTGGTCACCTTCTAACAACTTAATGGCAAGCAGTTCGCTATTCAATGGGAGCAAATCTGGCTCAAGAATATCGCTTATTCGTGCTACTGCTTGCTCAATTTCCTTGGAGTACTTGGGACGATCGGGGATCTTTTGAGTGCTGCCAAGTCGATATGCAGTAGTGAACAAATTTCTTACCCCGCGACCTTTGCTAGCAACTAAAGGCACTGCTTCTGTCCCCAGGAAAGAGATCAATTTGGACCCATCAATGGTCATACCCAATCGAGCAGCTTCGTCCATCATGTTGAGCGCAATAACTGTTGGCCGCTGTAGTTCAAGCAATTCAAGGGACAATCCCAAACCTTGTGTAAGTTGAGAAGCATCTACGACATTTATTATCACGTCAACATCATGTGAGGCAAGATATTGCAGCGTGATCTCCTCCGCTGGATTGCTACCGCTTAACGTATACGTC
>JBFENN010000059.1:0-18317 GCA_041551115.1 Anaerolineales bacterium | reverse complement strand
TTTATGGCAATACTTACTACAACACAGTCTATGGAGGCACCTACAACGCCCGCCTGCTAGCCTGGTGGAAAGACCCCACCAGCGGAGAATATCTAACCCGGGAATGGAATGGCAGTATCTGGATCGATGGACCGGAGGCCGATGATCAAGATAAGGATGGTATGCCGGATAGCTGGGAAAGACGCTGCAAGTTAAATACCCAGGAGGATGATTCTGCTGGTGACTGGGATCACGATTTCCTTACCAACATAGATGAATATTTGTTAGGGACACTTCCGTGTGACCCGGACACAGACGATGGCGGTGAATTGGATGGCTCGGAGGTTGCTGATGGGCGCAACCCGCTTGTGCCCGAAGACGATCTTGTCCCTCACCTGAGACACTTCACTGTTGCGGCTCTAAACAACATGATCAGGATAAATTGGACGACTGTGATTTCCCACACAGGTGTAATTGCGTTGTTATCTGATACCCCCGGCGAATTAGGTCAGCCTGTCGGGATGGAAAATACCGGTCATTTCACGGTCACAATGCCTAACAACACACCCATTACAGTGAGATTGCTGCCGGTTGTCGGAAACGCTTTGGGAGATTTTGGAGAACCGGTTACGGTTATACCGCGTGCTGATCCAGACCCGCCCAGCGGCTATTTCATGATCAACAATGATGCTGAGCTGACATACGATAAAGGTGTGATCTTGAATATCAGCGCTACCGATACACCTCTTGACGGTTTGGCGACATCCTCAAACCCGAACTCCGGTAGTCTTATCGCTGCCGCCTATAACGAGGTCAGCGGTGATATCCAGATGCGGGTATCGAATGAGCCGACCTTTCCGAATGCGCAGTGGCAGCCCTGGGTAGGAGAATTACCCTGGGAATTGAAACCGGGACCTTCAGGTATCTATACCGTGTATATGCAGTTTCGGGATGGAGCCGGGAACAATTCACTTGTGATCAACGATCAGATTTTCTATCAAGGCAGGATTTACTTGCCTTTGATTGTCCATTAACGATTATAAGTTGCCTCAACCGTGAAGGTACCCACTTAATACATCTATGAGTGGGTACCTTATAATTAACCCCATGAACTCACGCGAGCGCTTCAATAATTCAATGTCATTCAAGAGAGTTGACCGTCCACCTTTGTTTGCCGAAGGAATCCGACCAGCAGTGATCGAAAGTTGGCAAAAGCAGGGACTTGCAAAGGGTGGATTGGAGGATCTCTTTATCTACGACGCGCGCGTTGAATTCGAGCCCGATTTGGAGCCAATCCCAGAACCTGTCAGCTGGCCAGGATCGACAGCTGAGCTGCGGGAGTTCCGGAAGCTGCTGGATCCTGATGATCGCAGGCGATTACCAGAGGATTGGGAAGCACGTGTCCGCTCTTGGCAGAAACGGGATTATCCATTAATGCTGCAGGTCAACGAGGGTTTTTTCTTATCCATTGGAGTCGACGGTTGGCAGCGGTTTTCTAAGGCTATCTATTTAACCCGAGACGATCCGAAATTTGTACGCGAACTGCTGCAGATGCAGGGCGAGTTTGCAGCGCTAATGGCGGACCGGATCCTCACCCAGGTTGAGGTGGATGCGGTTGTCTTCTCCGAGCCAATCGGAGGCAATCACGGACCGCTGATTTCACCCTCCATGTACAGTGAATTGGTATTGACTTCCTACCAGCCGATATTTGAGGTGGTCAGGCAGCACCGAGTGCAATTGATTATTCTGCGTAGCTATGCCAATATCCGCATCCTTCTTCCAAACCTGATCGATGCGGGGATCGATTGTTTGTGGGCATGCGAGACCGATACCAGTGCGATGGATTATATAGATATCCGCCGTGAGTACGGAAGGTCGCTGCGCTTGATCGGTGGTCTTGACACGGACTGGCTGTATGGATCAGAGCGGGAAATGGTTGCCAATTTGGAGCGGGTGGTTCCACCCTTGTTGGCTGAAGGGGGTTATATCCCGCTGGCAGATGGGCGCGTCCGTAAAGAAGTGCCGTTTGCGAATTACCAGACATACCGGTTGGCACTACAGCAAATTGTCCAAAGCTCAATGTCTTCCTTCTAGTCGCAGCGCACTATCGTTCAGCACGAATATCTCTTGGTTACCCTCAATTTGGACTGAAATCGTTGGAATTGGTCTACAAGCTTGGTCGAAGTATTTGAATTTATCTCAGCGACCGTTCATGAGAAGAACGGTCGCTTCCTTTTTTACGCGCCTGGGCGTATCCATATCGGCGATATATCGTCTTAACATTGAGAGGATGGGGAGCGGGCATGAATACTGCTGTAGCAGATACCAATACACTGGTCGGCGTATGTGGCATGGCCTGCCACGTATGCCGCTATAATATCACTGGTGAGTGTGCGTGCTTAGCGAATAACTGCCGCGGGGAAAATAAACTTGCTACGCGACACTGCTGCCCGATCGCTCAATGTGCTCACGAGCATCAAATCGCAATCTGCTCCTGCGAGTGCCGGGAATATCCCTGTGGAAAGGTAAGGCAGTACTTCCCATATCACTGGACCCGCCAGGTGGTTAGGACTGCCCAGACCGATAGCATATCGGCACCGGGTGTAGTGGGTATCCAAGCAGTTGAACAACCCCCTACCGTTAGTACGTTGCCTGCGCTCATGAGGGTGCAGTGCTTCGGTGAATTTCAGGTGTACCGCGGCATGCACTTAATCCAATCAGATGAGTGGGGCAGTGAGCATGCACCGGCACAGCATGTCAAGTCCTTGTTCTGCTACTTGATAAGCCGCGGTAATGAAGGTGCCGGGAAAGATCGAATCATCAACCTGCTGTGGCCGAAGCGCTCTCTACCCGACCGCAAAGCCGCGGAAGTTGCTTTTTTCAGCACCCTTTACCATCTATACCGGGTTCTGGAACCTGAGCTCGCCACTGGAAAGTCATCGCGTTACATCATTGATGACGGCTCAACATACCGTTTCCAGCCGCAGGCGCCTTATTGGATCGATGTAGCGCGTTTCTCACACCACATCCGGATTGCTCAGATGTACAAGCAAGCGGGGGATAGCCAAAAAGCCACCATCTCTTGGGATCGGGCGATCGGTCTATACAGGGGTCGTTACATGGCGCGTCTGGAGACAACTGGCCCAGCAGGCTGCTCATTCGGTTGGTGTATAGCTTTGCGAGAGCGCTATGAGCGGCTCTACCTGGATGCTAATATGGCTGTTGCTACTTATTATTCCGAGCAAAAGAGTCACGATTTGGCTATCGCGTATGCCACCGAGGCGATCCGCACCGAGCCGCAGCATGAGGGCGCACATATTCTATTGATGAAGTGCCTGATTGCGAATGGGCAGCTGAATGGATCAGTCCTGCAGTCACTCGAATGGGAGACTGGTTTAGCAATAGAGCAGGATACGATCTTGAAGAAGGACGCTTATCAAGCATACCGCGATCTGCTAGCCGATCTGATCTATAATCCTCCAAAAATTGGTCTTGCCCGGCAATCCACAGAGCTTACTAGCTGACGCTTTTGTCATTTAATTTCCTCATTAATTTACGGGATCGTTTTTAGGTGTATAACGAAAGCGTCCTGTTCTTGCTTGAAAAATCCCTAGGAAATACATCAAAAAAAACTGAAATATGCCGCTAGGTCTTGATCTGGTCGAAGCATATTGTGTGATCGTGATATTGTGGAATATTAATCTTACATAATGCAATATATACTTGACAATATGGAAGATATAGTGTATACTGAATTCATGCAAACACCTGACAGAATGAACATGCGCTTAGCCCGGGTGGAAAAAGGGCTATCCCAGCAAGATCTAGCGGAAAGAGTTGGAGTTACCCGCCAGACCATCGGTCTCATTGAGAAAGGTGGCTATAACCCGACATTGAATCTCTGCCTGAATATTGCCCGGGAATTGGATAAAACATTAAATGATCTATTTTGGGAGGACAAAAATCATGAGTAAAGCTCCCCTAAACCTTGACGAAAGAAATATGGATGTAATCCTGCGGGTTAGCGGGGTGATGTACTACCTTACCTTGGTAGCTTTGATCGTTATTTTGTCGTACAGGCAGTTCGTGCTCGACCAACCGCTGGAGGCATACCAGGACATCGCCAATATCTTGGTTGCGAATGTGCTCGTTTTCATCGGGTTGATACTCTACCTGGGCGGGATTTCGGTCCCACGGATGACAATCCGCTCAGTGGTCGCGCTGTACCTGGGATTCGTTGTGTTTGGTTTCGCTTTCACGACATTCAAATACACGGTTCTGCTTGGTGAACCACTCACACTTGCTATGTTCTTGGATAACTTGTTGGTAGTCTCTGCTATCTGCGGGATCTTGGTGCTGATCTGGTCATTGATAGCATACATTGGCAACCGGCGGATCGAGAAGAAGATTGGTAGTTAGGGTTGTTTGAGTATACACGCAGTTTTCGCGCAAAAGCCCCTCATAAGTACAGGAGGGGCTATATGATCGGGTGTTGATTTTCTTTTAGGATTCATAACCATCGAACGATGGCATAAACCTGTTCCCTCAGACGTATTTCTCGCTGTTGACCTTAGGTCATAGATTTCTCAAATGCAACAATAAAAGCCGCTAATGCGTTAGCGGTGGTCACAAGCTTGCTGACGTCAACTATACCCGGATGGTCTTTTGGTGTGTGGGTAATCTCATTGAACGTCTGCAGGAAGTACTGGGAGGTGATGGCCATGGCTGGTCGCCCTTTCATTGCGAAGATCATATGGTCGCTTTGGTACCATTGTTCCCCGTGACGCAGCTCAGGGAAATTTGAAAACACGCGCTCAATGACTCCCTCAATCTTTGCTGAGCATCCATAGCAGGAGTACTCGGTTTGCCCCTCGAAATAACCGGCGCCATCCAGGTTGACCGCTAAAGCAATACTGGTCAATTCTTCTGCATTCTCGTGTAAATATCGTTTCTGGCCTGCCGCAGAGTAGTGGTCCTCGCCGTTCAGTGCGACGATTTCTACCCCCAGATTACCTGCATAATCCTGCAGCAGCTCGGCTAGCAGCAGCAGCACCGTGACACCGGTGCCGTTATCGATGGCACCCGGTGTGTCTGGCTTGGCATCGATATGTGCACTGATGACTAACCGTTGGTTCATTTGGGTGCCTTTTCGGGCGATCACGTTGTATCCTTTTGCAGGTATCCGCTGCGAATCGATCTTCAGTGTGGTCATTTTCCCAGCTGCCTTCAAAAGGCGTTTTCCTTCCTGGTCTGTCATCGTGGCCGTAGGAATATTGAAATCGCCATCCTCAATCATAGGAAAAGGATAAACACCCCCCGCAACTTCCGGATTACGCGCAGTTGCAGAGATGATGGCAAGCGGTGCTTTCTCTTCCAGCAGCTTATATATCTGCTGGTGGTTTTCCGGGTTGTAAAAGGGGAAGTTTTTTGGCATGAGCTGCTCCTTGGCGATTTCCCCATGCAGCAGCAGTATTTTATCTTCGAGGTCAACAGCTGCGAGTTCAGCAGCTGTCTTGATCGGCACGAGAGGTGCGCAGAGGTTGCATCCCAGGGAGTAGGGGCTGACCTGGACTTGAAAACCCTTCCCATCAACACCAAGCTCGGCTTCGCCTTGGACCCATTCCAGGCAGTCGAATTCCTGCCGGTTAGTCTCAAAACCGTACCTTGCAATAGTATCGGCGAAGTAATCAGAAGCTTGGCGGTTGCCAGTCGATCCCACATCCCGATTCGCTATTTCAACACACAATCTCTGCAGGATTTTCGTTGCACGAGCATTCATTTGGTCAGAATCCATGATCTCTCCAATAGATGGTTCAACTCAGGGTTGCGTGTAGAGCAAGAAACGCGGTTATATTAGCAGCACTATGCTGATCAATGATATGAAGATTAAACGACAATCAAAAGCTATCAATAAGCTATCTATGATGTAGTTGATGGAAGTTAGGGCCGTGTTGATACCCTTCAAGGTCAATGACGTATCGTTGCAGCTAACCCAGCACATGCGCTCGTCCAAGTGGTGATCATAGGTAATTGAGTTTTAGTTCCCCCCATCCAATTTGCAATTTGAATTTATACTGCCAACCTTTCGCCTAGTTTAAAAGCTTTTTCCATCAACTCGGGCTGTTCTTCTGCTTCGCCAAGTTGCCATGCTGTCCCGTAAACCATACCAGCTATATCCATGCCAACATAACGAGCGAGGGACTCAAAGGTGTGGATAGCGTTGATCCCCCCGGAAGTATATAAATCGGTATCGCCGTAAACAAGGACGAGCCCGAGTTTCTTGCCTTGGAGTGGATTCTTGTCGTCACCTTCCAAGGCGTACCACCGGTCGATGCATATTTTCGTTTGGGCGCTGATTGTGAACCAGTAAATTGGACTGGCGATAACGATCGCATCCGCAGCTGTGATTTTTGGGTATAGGGACTGCATGTCATCTTCGATGATACAGCCTTCATAACCGTCCTGACAAACATCACAGGCATCGCAAGGCTGAATATTCATGCCGTGTAAATACACACTATCGACTTTAGCACCGGCTTCATTGGCTCCCGCAAAGACCTGGTCAGCCAAGACTGCGCTGTTGCCTTTTTTACGTGGACTACCTTTGAGGATCAAAATAGATTTGCTCATCATACTCCTTCACAGTTGATGAACTGGTTCATGGGCTTTTTGCCAATCAGAATCAATTATAACGTACTACATTTCTTGATACATTTTATCCAAAGGGGGTCGTTGTGAAATATGCAGTCAAAAGGCGGTCCGTTAAAAATCAAAACAGATCACCCGAGCAGCCAGTTTTTGATATGGGCAGATGAATCGCGGCTGGACTTATCAACCATGCTCTGCTAGGAAGGTTCGGAATGAAAGGAAATCTACGCAGATCATGTTAAAATTAGAGCGGTAAAGCATTCATCCCACATAACTCAGGCGTAATAATGTCACTGATCAAAGCAGAAGGTCTCACCAAGATTTACGGGAAAGGGGACATGGCTGTAACAGCGTTGAACTCGGTCTCGTTGAGTGTTGATGCCGGGGAGTTTGTTGCAGTAATGGGTCCCAGCGGTTGTGGAAAATCAACATTACTATATCTTCTCGGTGGTCTGGACACTCCTACGAGTGGAACCGTTTGGATTGATGGGCAAGCACTTGCAGGGTTGAATGATAATGACCTCACGAAACTGCGCCGCCGTGAGATCGGTTTCATTTTCCAATTTTACAACCTGATCCCGATTTTAACTGCGACGGAGAATGCTGCGCTGCCGGTTACACTGGACGGTCTGCGCTCCTCGAAAGCCAAAGCCAAAGCCCGTAGTTGGCTTGAAAGGGTGGGCTTGGGGGATCGGCTGGACAGTCATCCGGACCAGCTTTCGGGCGGGCAGCAGCAGCGAGTAGCCATCGCTCGGGCGTTGGTAGCTGAACCGACCTTAGTGTTAGCTGATGAGCCAACGGGCAACCTGGATACCCATGCTTCTGATGAGATCTCTGAGCTGCTCAGCCAGGTGGCAAATGAATGGGGACGTGCGGTGATCATGGTTACCCACGATCCGCGTGTGGCTGCTCGAGCTGATCGTGTGCTGCTGTTAAAGGATGGCGCGGTTGTTGAAGATATTAAACCTGAACCCCACGAGGCTGGGGCAGCTCTTTGGGCTGAAAGTCTGGTACGGTTGATCTGAAGGGAGATCATCTTCATATCCTCACAAGAATTGGCTACACATCAATAATCCTATGGTCACTTTTCAAATATCTCTCGCCGGCCGGTATTTATGGGGCCGCAAACTGCGTACATTTCTAACTACACTAGCGATCGTTTTTGCGACCTTATTAATATTTACAATGAACACCATGCTGCCAACTATGTTGGAAGCTTTCCAAGTCAACATGCTCGCGGCTTCTGGTAAAGTCGACTTAACGATTACACACACCACCGGGGAAGCTTTTTCACGAAAAGTATTGAACACAATTAAGACCTTGCCAGGTGTCCGCACCAGCGCTGGTTCGTTGAGTCGGATAGTCAATATTCCGGATGGGTATTACGGTAAGGCTGGTATCACTGCCTTAACGCTTACTGGGATTGACCCAAAAGCTGCGCTCAGTTTACGGCCTTACCCAGTTGTAGAAGGCCGCTTCCTCCGCTCGAGCGACGAGTACGAGACCGTCATCTCTACCAGCCTTGCTGAGAATCTCGCAATCACCGTTGGGGATGAAATGCATTTACCGACTGCTGAAGGTGGGGTTTCTCTGGAAATCGTTGGATTGTTGCCTGCCCGCACCATGCCCGGCAACGAGGAATTACTCATCACGCTCTATGAAGCACAAAAGTTGTTCGACTTGCCAGAGCGGATAAATACCATCGAGTTAAATTACAATACCGCTGATGATGATGAGCGTGCAGCTATCCAAGGAAATATTGAAAGCATCCTAGGTGATGAATATACTTTAGGTGGATTATCCAGCGGCTCGGAGATGTTGGCCAGCATACAGATGGGGCAGGCAGTGTTTAATCTGTTCGGGTTCTTGGCACTCTTCATGGGGGGCTTTATCATCTTCAATACGTTCCGCACAATAATCGCTGAACGCCGTCATGACATCGGCATGCTGCGCTCGATTGGCGCCAGCCGCGGCACGATCCGGGGATTGATCCTGATAGAAAGCATCTTGTTGGGCACATTGGGCTCTTTGATCGGAATGGGATTTGGCTATTTATTAGCGATTAATGCCTTTAAGTTTATGAGCCCAATCCTGTCGGATTTTATGCATGTTGAAATGGGGGGAATTGTGATCCAGCCCAGTCTGGTGATCACAACCCTCGCTTTAGGTATTGGGGTGACGCTGCTCTCCGGACTGCTGCCTGCAATCAGTGCCAGCCGGCTCACACCCTTAGAAGCCCTGCGACCTGTGATGGGGGAAGTGCGCCAGCGCAGGACACTTATCTGGGCGATCGTTGGATTCTTAATGATAGCGCTCGCGTTAGTTTGGCTGCGTTCCGGCGACATCGGCCAAGTTGCGTTAGGCGGTTTTCTGTTCCTAATCGGGTTGATCTTGATTGCGCCGGTTCTCGTAAAACCAATCACAACTGTATTCGGTGGTCTTATCGGGGTGATCTATGCTCGCCAGGGAACAGGCACACTTGCCCAAAGCAACTTGAAGCGTCAACCCGGCCGCGCCGCAATTACCGCCAGCGCTACTATGATCGGATTGGCGGTCATCGTGGCAATGGGTGGTCTTGTCTGGAGTCTAACGGGTGGTTTTCTGAACATGCTTCAGCGCAGTTTAGGTAGTGATTACCTCATTATGCCACCAGCGGTAGGTGTTTGGAAGAGCAATGTCGGCGCTCGTCAGGATTTAGCGGAGCGCTTACGTACTATTCCTGGTGTGGATGTTGTCAGCACGATGCGTTATGCTGCCTCATCTGCCAATAATATCCCAGTTTCATTGCTCGCCATCGACCCAGAAGTCTACCCAGAGGTTGCTAGCTTGACATTTACACAGGGAACCGAAATGAGTGCTTTCCCCGCTCTGGCAGCCGAACCGGCGATAATTGCCAATGGGATTTTCGCCGCCCAAGCGGGCATAAAGTTAGGGGATATCGTTCGTATTTCCACGCCCACTGGGCAAAAAAACTACCGCATTGCAGGTGTAGCTGGGGATTATATTAACGCCAAAATCAATACAGCCTATATCTCCCAGGACAATCTTTACCAGGATTTTCGTAAGAATGAAGATATCTTCATCCAGGTGAATATCGACCCAAAAGCAGATCGGACTTGGGTTGAAGAGCGTATGCAGGGTATGCTCGATGATTACCCACAATTCCAGCTTTTATCAGGGCAATCATTTATCGATGAGAACAAGCAGCTCTTTGACTCGATCTTTATTTTCTACTTCTTTTTATTGGGCATCTTAGTCCTGCCATCTCTTGTCGCTATGCTCAACACCCTGGCGATCGGTGTTATTGAGCGTACACGCGAGATCGGTATGCTGCGGGCGATTGGAGCTACACGGCGTCAGGTTAGCCGGACCATCTTAACCGAAGCCTTGTTATTAGGCGGTATCGGCATCGCTTTTGGGTTGTTAGCCGGTCTTTATATGGGCTATGTCTTCGTTTTGGGGTTAGGTTTTGGAGGCTTCCCGGTCGAATATTCTGTTCCGTATATCGGTATGCTGTCAGCCGTGGCCATTGGTTTGATCTTTAGTATTTTGGCCGCCTTACTGCCGTCTCGACAAGCAGCTCGTATGGATATCATCCGTGCCATACGCCAGGAATAAGAGCAGGCCTATTACTTCCATTCTGGTTGCTCCATTTGATCATTCCTTCAGCATCAGGACTTTGGAGATCATCATCTCTCGCAGTTCGTAAGCAATCTTAGCTTACCAACTTCCCGCTCGTAGATATCCCCCTAGTTTGGATCCCCATTCATTCCATCGCACGCTACTTATTGGGTAATAGAATGCTAGCGTATGGATAGTGATCGGTATTTCAATATTATCAATCAAATGTCAAATAATCAATCAGCTTCTGGCAATAGTTGCTGCAGTCGAGTGACTTCTTCGCCAAGTTCGCGGATCCGGTGTGACATAACTTCTACCAACCGGAAGGCCAGTGAAGGGTCTTCGTGGACCCGTCGCATGAAGTTCTTCTTATCTACCGTCAGGATTCTCGATCGCCCCATAGAGCGGACAGTAGCCGAGCGCACATCGCGGTCGAATATAGCCATCTCTCCGATGAATTCCCCTTTTCCTCTAACTCCAAGCTTGATTTCTTGGTCTTCATTTTCGAGGATGATCTCAACCTGACCTTCTTGGATAACATACATGCAGTTTCCTTCATCACCCTGATGGATGATAATTTGACCATCTTCGTACGTCTTTCCCAATTCACCTAGAGCCATTATTCTCCTCCAATTACTAGATCCATACTAGTCGCAATCATCTCCCCAGTTTCATTAGTTGCCGAGTTTGGTGATCTTCAGATCATGCTCATTCAGAAGCCAGTTGGCTGCCACTGCCACCGTTTCGTGAAAATGATGTTGTACCGATATTCAGCAGCAAGCGCGACCAGAATAGCGGGTTTAGCGTGCGAATAAATATATCCTTGTAAGGTGCGCTGCCTGTGAACATATCCCATAACACCATGCTCATGCGGGGGATTGATTCCTTATCTGTTTGTTCATCGGCAGTCATCTTCAGTACACCTCGACGGGCGAACTGTCTTTTCTGAATCTGGCGGGTGACAATAAACATCATTTTCCCAATGGAATTGTCATTCTCGATTTTACGGCAGGTAGGGTAGTAGTGCTTTTCAAAATCATCCGCTGAGACACCATGTAACACACTCGTCGTGGCAGCCGATTTTGCTGTCCTGTAGGCAGCCCCAATCCCATCCTTATACAATCGGGTTACACCGCTGTCTCCGATAAACACGATCCGATCCCCATACGGGCGTTTCGATCCAGCGATATTGATTCGGGGTGAGCAGTTGCAGGATTTGCATTCGAAATCCCAATTAATTGGGAAACACGATCTTACCTGCGGGGTTTCCATGAAATTCGTTACGAGCTCCTTATCGATATCCTCGCCAAGTAAACAAACAGAGACATAATCCCCCTTGGGAATGATCGCAGCAAATTCCAGCCGCGGGATATCGAGCAGGAATACATGCATCGACGAACCCAAGATTTCGGCTATTTTTTCCTCGCCCAAATAGAATTCTTGGATAAAGGTCTTGGTAGTTTTTGGAGTTTCATATGTGATATCAAGGTGGTTGAACAATTTGCGTGCAGCAGCATTCACGCCGATGGCGACGGTGGTAAGGTCATAGGGCAAAGGATCGCCTTTACGGACTTTAATCTCTGGATGGTTATTCGTCCATAAAATCTCATCAACTCGTTCCTGGATGACATTTGCTCCCCGCTGAACTGCTAGATCAAGCAGATATCCATCGAAACTCCCCCATTTGATCTCTTTTATATCCCGCGGTCCTGGACCGCGATAAACTGCTCCGATGCGTTTTTCTTGCAGAGGTGTATCAATTTGCACATCACCAACGTCCATGTGCAACATATACGAATCGATCCCTCTCTGGACTACGGATGTTGGTAAGTTGATCCCTTCAGCAGCTAGGTTCTGAACTAATGATTCCGAGATGATCCCTCCACACATATTACAGCCAATGGGGCCGGGTTTTGAATAGTCACGCGGTTCATAGATATCCACCTGGAGATTTACTCCCATTCTTTGTGCCATATCAAGAACAAAGATGCTGAATAATGAACCTGCTGGACCACCCCCAATTACGCCAATTCGACTGCCATCATCCAGTTGCATGCTGTCTTGGGTCATCTAATCCTCCATCTTCTGCTTTTCTATTTGCGAGAAGCTTTTCGATAGCTGCAGGATTAACCGGAAGATTGAATGACGATGAATGTGGTGGTGGAAATAACCAAATAATCAAGGGCACAAGAAAATATCCTCTGGTATCACCATTCGCAAATCCGCGTTTGATCCTGTTCTAGGACCTAGTAATATTCGATTGAAACAAAACACTCTCAAATCAATCTAACAAATCCAGCCAACCCAGTTTGACAATTTCGTCAACTGCGTAACATAAGGGGCGCTAAAAATAGATACTGGAGTTGTGAGGGGATTTCGCGCACTAAACCTGATGCGTTATCGGAGACTTCTTCAATAGATCTAGCTAACGATGGTATTGCGCTTCT
This sequence comes from Anaerolineales bacterium, assembly GCA_041551115.1. GTDB lineage: Bacteria > Chloroflexota > Anaerolineae > Anaerolineales > UBA4823 > DAOVXM01. The sequence continues at coordinate 5,622 of JBFENN010000059.1, read as the reverse complement.
CATGAACTGTCCACAGATTCCTCTGGTAAGAAATTTATCGACGCTATGACAGCAGAGCCACTTGCATGATTATAGCTTAATATACTACACTTAGACGATCATTCAACTACCTGCTAGAAGATATTTACCTAGGTGTTATGGACACAGATAATTCGAACCTAATCAAAAATTTGAACACCCTGCTACCACAGCATTACCAACCCCATTTATCGTCTGATATAGATCCTGAGAGTGTAGAAAAAATTATTAAACATATACTCGCGGTGCGTTCTGCTCTGAAGACATATCTCCCGCGCTACCTTGTCGATATGGTCTCCACAAATCCTGTACCTGGGATAGTTTCCGGGAAGTTCTTTAATGGGACCGTTTTGTTCGCTGACGTATCTGGCTTCACTGCCATGTCTGAACAGCTATCTGTTTTGGGAAAAGAAGGTGCTGAGGAAATCACCTGGATTGTGAACAGCTATTTTACCGCTATGATAAAGATCAGTGAGCACTATGGGGGTGACCTAATCAAGTTTGGAGGAGATGCACTGCTGGTGTATTTTGGGGGTGAGACCAGCGCGCTACAAGCACTCACGGCTGCGCACGAGATGCAGATTGGGATGGTAGATTTTCGTAGTGTTAATACATCTCAGGGGACATTCCCACTGCGTATGAAAATCGGTTTGGCAACTGGTTCAATCTTTTTTGCCAGCTTAGGGGATAAAGAGAAGATGGATTACACCATCTTGGGTAAGACACTATCCTGCATGGCAAATGCCGAAGGGCTTGCCTCAGCAGAACAGATTGTGGCCTGTGATTCAACACGCAAGCTGACGGCAAATGCAGCAGATTATGCTGATCTTGATGATGGTTTTGGGCGTCTGTTGAAATTCAAGCTGGCAGCTAGGGATGTTCAAGACTTGGTTAAGGACTTTGCTCAACTTGACCAGCAAAAAAGCCTATCGAGAGAAACCTTATCCGATCTTGATCAGGATATAGCTGTCATCCGGGCAATAAAACCCTACCTTCCCAGTGAACTGTTTGACCGAGTAATTAACAACCCCGAAGGAGCAAATCTTTATGGGTCTCACCGACCAGTTTCGATAATATTTGCAAATTATTTTGGGATAGAAGATCTGATTGAACGATTAGGTCCAGAAAAAGTGGATCTATCAACCCAATTGTTGAACATGCACTACACAGCGATGTGTGCGGTGATTGATCGTTATGGAGGTACTGTAAATAGGGTGGACTCTTACAACATTGGTAATCGAATTTTGGCATTATTCGGCGCACTACGTGCTCACGAAGACGATCCTCAGCGTGCCGTTCGAGCCGCTATGGATATGAATCATGCTGTCATCGAGGTCAACCAGCAGGCTGCAGCATTGTTGGTAGATAATTCCCTGCACGATGTGACTTCAAAGAAAGAGATCTTCCAACAACGGATTGGTGTTAATAGCGGTTTTGTTTTTGCTGGTAATACGGGGTCAGACACACGCCGGGAATATACAGTCATGGGCGATCAAGTAAATATGACTGCCCGTCTGATGAGTATCTCAAGCAGTGGCGAGGTCATTACTGGGGTCAGTACTGCTCGTCGAACGGCGGGTCACTTTCAGCTGCATGAAAGGGAATCCGTTAAAGTGAAAGGGATCTCAGCTCCATTACGCAATTTTCAAGTCATGGATAGCGTGCATGCGTCAGAGCACCGAACAATGTCTCGCGAGGACCTGGGGATATTCGGTCGTGAGCGCGAGTTAGCAATCGGCTCAGCAGCCATCAATCGTGTGTGTGCAGGTCATGGAGAAACTCTAGCTATCGTAGGTGTATCAGGAGTTGGAAAGACAAGGTTGGCAGAGGAGATTAGCAGCCAAGCAATCATTCAAGGTATGGATGTCTACAATGGCAGCTGTCTATCCTATGGCAAAACGATGCCGTATCATCCATGGGCTGATATCCTGCGGATTTTTTTTCAGCTGAAACCTAACCAACCTATTGAAGAGCAAACCAGATTGGTCGAATCAGGAATGCTAGCCTTCAATCAAGGTCAATGGGCACCTATCCTTGGCTCTGCTATTGGGCTGGACATCCCTGACAATCAGCTAACCCAAGACCTGGATGCCAAGCTCCGCCGCCAGAGGCTCCTGGATCTCACCCTGCTGCTGCTTACCGAAAGATCAAGAATAAATCCGCTGGTCCTCGTAATTGAGGATGTGCAATGGGCTGATCCGGCTTCGCACGAGCTTCTTGCCTACCTAATTCGGAATACAGCAGAGTTGCCAATTCTTACCCTATTCACTTCTCGCCTGGATGAATCGATCACTGACTGGATTAGCTTGCTATCCCTCGATAAGATCGAGTTGGACCATCTCACTGATTTGGAAACCACCTTGGTGGTAAATGATCTATTAGGGGGTGCAGCACTCCCCGATCCGGTCTATAAGCTGATCTTTGAGAAAAGCAGCGGAAACCCATTTTTTATTGGGGAAATTGTCCGGACGCTGGTTGAAACCCAGACGTTGACACTGACTAAAATGAATGAATGGGAGCTTCCAACTGAGATCGGTGATATTGAACTGCCCGATAGCATCCATGGGTTAATAATCAGCCGTATCGATCGATTGATTGCAACTGATCGCCGAATATTACAAGTTGCTTCAATAATTGGCCGAATATTTGCCTTTCAGGTTTTGGCAGGGGTTTTCCCGGATACTGACCTGATCAAAATCCTCAAAGACCGGCTCCAGTACTTGGAGCAATTGGGTATCACAGAGCTAGATCCTTTGGACGCAGCGTTCTACCGGTTCTTCCACCTGACAACTCGTGATGTAGTCTATGAAAGCCTGCCATATGCCAGGCGGCGCAAGCTGCACTGTTCGATTGGAGAGTTCATCGAGCATCAAAGCGAAGATCAGCGCACCTCAGGTATAAATCTGCTAGCTCACCACTATTACGAGGGACACAGCTGGCAGAAAGCCATCAAATACAACTTGGCTGCTGCGGAGCACGCTCAGCGGGAATTTGCGAATGAAACTGCAATATTAGCTTGTGAGCGAACTCTACAGGCAGCTAACAACCTGGGTCCTGAATATGACACCAACCCAACGCGTATCACGGTACACAATGTATTAGGAGATATCTATTGCTTGATTGGTGAATACCCGCGTGCACTGGAGCACTACCAATTAGCTCGAAATTTGGTTGAACATCTTCCATCAAGTGATAAGCGTGGATTGCGGTTAGCTGAACTCAGCCGAAAAACGGCTGCTGTCTATGAAGGTATGAGTGAGTTCCAGCAAGCGATCGAATGGCTGGCGCAAGGACTAATCTTGGTTGAAGACCAGGCTGTGAATATCGAGACGGCGCGCAACTATATCCTGCACGCTGGGATCACATATCGGATGGGCGATCTAGACACTGCTGAAGAATGGTGTCATAAGACGCTGACCTTGGCCGACCAGCTCTCTGAGCGGGAGAGTCGACAGCTATCTGCCCAGGCTTACTACAATCTGGGTCATATCTCAACCCGGCGCGGGGATATGAACCAGGCAGTTGAACACTGCAGACAGAGTGTCACAATCTATCAAGAGATCGATGATATCGTCGGGCAAGCCCGTGCTTTCAACAACCTCGCCATAGCATATACTGACCAGGGTGATTATCCAGGTGCTGAGTCAGCGTTGCAAAAGAGCTTAGCGATCAACAAACGCATCGGGAATGTGCAGGAACAAGGTTTTATCGCCAATAACCTGGGTAATATCTACCTATACCGCGGCGACTACCAGACTGCGCTGCAGCTCTACCAGGAGAGCAATACCATCTGGAAGCGGATTGGTGCTGAACTGCCTGAAGCGGTCGTAACGAGTAATATCGCCCAGGTCTATATCTGTGAAGCGGATTTTAAGAATGCCAAACAAGCACTGACCCATAGTGAGAACCTGTTTTCGGCTATCGGCGGCGAAGATTTCCTACCAGAGCTGGAGCGCCGCTGGGCTGAATATTACCTTGGCACCCGAGAAAACGAGAAAGCTTTAGCAAAAGCAAATTCATCGCTGGCAGTTGCGCGAAAGAACGAAGCCCGTTTGGATGAAGGGATTAGCTTGCGGATAGCGGGGGAGATACACCAGCGGCGAGCGGAATACGAGCAGGCTGAAGAGGCATATTCCGCCAGCCTGGACCTGCTTATGGAGTTGGAAAGCGAATATGAAGCCGCCCGCAGCATGCTGGCACTTGAGAACCTGGCTGATGAGTTGGGGAGACAATTCGACAGAGAGCGTTTAGCGGGAGCGGTAGCGACATTTACCAAACTCGGCGCCCAAGTTGAGCTGCGTAAAGCTTCCCATCTGATTGAAGAGCAGGATTAAAGAAAAGGCTGGGCAGTTTGCCGCCCAGCCTACCATGATAATCATCCCTTCATCATTTACTTTGCCCGCAAATCTAGTCCATTCTGATCGTAATCAAACGCTTCACCGCTGATTAAGGTGGTGAAATCATAATGGATCGGATCCGCTACCGGTGCGTAACCGACAGCGCTGCTGGTTTCGTACTTCAACGATAGAACGAATTGCTGCCCTTTGACAGCGTTGTGAATTGTCAAAGAGGTCGGCCAAGTGCTGATGTCCAAGTTGTCTACGGCTGGTGAGCAGTCCGGGTTAAATAGGCGGATCTGCTGGTCATTTTGCACATCAAACAGGGTGAATTCCGGGCTAGATACTTGTCGGATATTGACCTGGAAATCCCCTCCTGTCGGTGCACTGAGCTGTGTGTAGTAGAAGAACACACCCGGGTTGACGTTGTTGATTGCATCACTCTGGGTAACATAATAAAGCGAATCGATGTCTGCTGCAGTGCCGCTGATGAACATTTCACAGGTTGTATCGGTTGGTGCGAGTTTGCCTGCGGTGTAGCGCTTCTCAGCCCTAGCTGACCGGGTGATCGTAATGCCATCCATAAGCAGGTTCGCTGTTATGTCTAGGGTATATAATCCTGCTTTTTGGCTGTTGATGACGAGCTGGCAGCTGCTGCCAGCCAATACAGTTTGGCCAGTACAAGTATCTGCAATTATCTGCGGTGCTTCACCGTCGAATTCGTAAGACACAAGGACTAGATCGGCTGGGATCAAATCCGAACCGGTATTCTGTTCGGCAGTGATGGTGAACGTGTGTGCTTCCCCGACTGGGTTGCTCGCGCTCCAAGGTAGGATCGTCAGCTCTCCGTCCACATAGGTGATCGTAGCCGTTGCAGTTCTTGAAAGTTCAACCCCACTCAATGTAATGAAAGTAATATCAACAGTGATGGAATACTCGCCGGCCGTCGATCCGATTACGGTTACGGTGCATAGACCATTGACCGTACCTGGATCGGCACACGTATTAGAGTCCGACACAACCTCTAACCCCTCCGGTATCGATATCTGGGGATAAAAACCACTCACGGGCTGGCTTACTCCCCCACCATTATCCTCTGTGACCATCACGGTGAACGTGTGCTCAGTGCCAATATCTAGCACGGCATCTTCACCGATTGTAACTGCCCCATCGACAAATACAACTGTTACCTCACCGCTGGTCCGTGGTAGTACTTTGCCACCTACCTGCAGGTCAACAACGGCGTTACCGATTAAGGTTACCGCAG
>JBFENN010000058.1:0-18398 GCA_041551115.1 Anaerolineales bacterium | reverse complement strand
GTGAACACCGGAGCCAAGATTCCAGGGGAGCCACATGCGTAAGGCCCTGATGACTCAGTATGTAGTACTGGGGAGGTTTGATGAATAAGTCTCTCGATTTCAAGGATTACCGCAAGCGGATAGGTGCGGCAGTTGATAACCGGGTGCGGATTATTACTGCTGGTATGAACATCAATGAATTGCGCGCTGTTCTACGTGGTGATCCGCCAACGGAAAAACCTAATCCACGCTACCGGGTACATACAACCAGCTTCCTATTCCATATTCGACCTAGATACTACGAGCAGGCTTCGACAATCTTTTCGCACACATTCCGGCTTGGGTTTTTTACTGTTTTCTTTATGTTCGTCGAATTGCTCACGGGTTTGATATTGATGGTTTACTACACGCCCTCACCTGCTGAGGCATACAGCTCGATCCTAAATTTGTCAAGCAACGTTCCTTATGGCAAGCTATTGCGCGATGTGCACCGGCTTGGTGCCGAAGCAATGGTCATATTCACCGCCTTGCACATGCTGCGCACATATTTAACCGGCTCCTATAAGAAAGAGCGCTCCTTCACTTGGTTGACAGGTGTGGTCCTGTTGGGTATTACCTTATTCCTATCTTTTAGTGGTTATTTGCTTCCCTGGGACCAGTTAGCCTACTGGGCGGTAACTATCGGTACCAGTATGGCTGAAGCGGCGCCCCTCTTTGGTGAGCAGGTCAACTTGCTGCTTCGGGGAGCACCAGATATAGCGGCTGGAGGCTTGCTGCGATTTTACTTGTTGCATGTCGTGCTGTTACCCTTAGCCGCGATCTTGGTAATCAGCATCCACTATTACAAGGTCGCTCGTGAACACGGCATTTCATTACCCGCAAAATATGTAGAAGGCGATGTCTCTCCAGCCGCCAAGAAAGAGGCGAAACGGCGTGTAGATTTCATTCCCGATTTGCTGACATCTGAAATCTTCTGGGTTAGTTTAGGGATACTGGTAATTGTTTTTGGTGTTACTGTCTTCGGTTACAGTGCCCCTCTGGAAAACATCGCTAACCCTCAACAGACACCATTGGACACTGAAGCTCCGTGGTATTTTTGGTGGTTGCAGGGTATGCTCAAACTTGGCGACAAGACCCTGATGGGCATTATTATCCCGACCGTGCTCATTTTGTTGCTTCTCGGGATACCCTACATCGATCGCAATCCTTACCGCAGCCTTTACAAGCGTCCTATTGCTATCGGTGTTGGGCTTTTAGCAGTGATAGCGCTCGTTGTCTTGAGCTATATGGGCTTACCCCTCTACAATATTCAGACACCTGCGGCGACGCGCATCATTCAAGACCTCGCCCCGGAAGAAGGAGTCGGCCCCCTGCGGGAAGTCCCCTTTGATCAGCTGGAGTCTGGAATTTATATCACCGGAGCCGAAGTGCCGCGCGATATCTGCCCCAATCTTACCTTTGGCTGCCCTGAGCTTTCGGATGTGTTCGGTGAATTTTCAGACCGCGTATTCTATGCCGCGACGGCTGAAGGATTACAGGATTATGAACAGCTGCCAAACGGTGAGGGCGTAATGACGATAGCAGATTGGCAGGATGATTTAAAGAAGGTAACCATGCGCATCTCTTGGGATGATCCAAATACGGCCGAACCAAAGTCTTATGAAAAGCATTATTTCTTGCATCATGATCGTGTCAATGAATAAGTTGAGCCTGGTATTGGAGGGTTTTAGCTAATATGAGCCGCATTCAGATTGAAATATTTCTTGGAGCAGTCATGATTCTTATCAGCGGGTTGCTGATTGTAAATTATGGCTTGAACGAAGAAGATCGTATGGCCACCTTCGAGCTAGGACAGCGAGCCCAAGCAATTGAAGTCGGAGCGGAACTATTTGATATCAACTGCAGCGGCTGTCACGGTCCGCAGGGGGAAGGGGTTCCTGGACTTTGCCCACCGCTCAATGACCGCTATTTCTTTGACCAGCGGTTGGAGGAAGTGAAGTGGAGCGGTTCCTTAGATGATTATATTGTCTCAACTGTTTCTACCGGGCGTCTGAACTCCACCCGACCTGAGCTATATTCAGGTGGTGGTGTCCCAGCTATGCCAACCTGGTCAGAGGCTTATGGTGGACCGTTACGAGAGGATCAGATCCGCAATATTGCCCAATTCGTCATGAATTGGGAGTCTTCGGCGCCTGACCGCACGCAATCAATAGCGCCTAGTGGTCCATCTGTAGGCACGGACATCACAGTTGTGCTGCCGGAAGGTGATCCAGTAGCTGGAGAAGCGTTAGCGAATGCACAGGGTTGTGTTGGTTGTCACATCAGTACGAATACTGGCCCGGCATGGCTGCCCACTGAGAGTGATCCGGGCATCGGTTCTCGTGCAGAAACACGCTTGATTGATCCGCTCTACACAGGCAATGCTTCCTCCCCAGAAGGTTACCTATTGGAATCAATCGTTCTTCCCAATGAGTATATTGTTGATGGTTTCGTTGGTAATATTATGCCCAGTAACTATGGTGACTCATTAAGTGCCCAAGATTCTGCCGATTTGTTAGCCTATATGCTTACCCTTAAGTGAGGGGAAAATGCCCTTTCCGATGCGTTTCCCGAAATTTCAGGTTCTGTTTGTATTGGTGTTTTTTGCTGTGACAATCGGCTTTCAGCTGGTGCTTGCTCAATCAGAGGACAATGCCCAAATCGAATTAGGAGCGGTATTATTTGCTGAAAACTGTGCCGTATGCCACGGGGACAATGGAGAGGGGCGCGTAGGCGCGACGCTCGCGAAAGATTGGCCTTCGATCAGGCCCGACCTACGTATGCGGTCTGTTATTGCCAACGGTGTTCCTGGCTCAGCAATGCCCCCATGGAGTAATAGCAGCGGCGGTCCGCTGGATGATACTGAAATCGATGCCCTAGTGGCATATATCTTTTCTTGGGAAACTGGTGGCACCCGCACTTTCCCATCTGCACCCACCCTAGCACCACGTACAGTGATTACCCCAATTCCAGGAGTCGAAGGTGATCCAAATAATGGACGCTTGTTGTTCGAACGGAATTGTGTAGTTTGTCATGGGGAGAATGGAGAAGGAAGGATTGGTGCAACTTTGGCAAAGGCATGGTCTTCCATTCGTCCCGATTTACGAATCCGCACCACGATTACCGAAGGCATTGCTGGATCAGCCATGCCTGCCTGGAGTCAGGCATATGGTGGTCCTCTCAACGCAGATGAAATTGAAGATTTGGTTGCTTATGTAGCGGCTTTAGAACCTACCCAGCCTCAAACGGGTATGCCAACACCTACTCCCGCCTCAGTCCTAAGTCCATTCCTTACTGGCTGGGGGGGGATTATCGTTTTAGTAGTATTATTCGTTTTCGTGGTCGCATTTGCCCTGTGGTTCCAAACACGAAAGCAGGACTAAGCCGACAATATTTGATATTCCGAAGAGCTGCCGTGAATTTACGGCAGCTTTTTTTATTCTCTGTGCAGCAACTCCCAACCCTGGATGAACATGCCAAGCTGTGTAATGATTAACCAAATCATGGTAAAAGTGATCAGCCAAGCGACATAATTCATCCAAGTCGGGATCTTGCTGCTGATCGTTCGCAGTCCATTCTGGACTTCATTGATCGTGGATCGGTAGTCGCGCACCACATCTTCTGCTGCTCGAAGATCTTCACTTATATCTGTTGCATCGCCGGCAATTTGATTTAAGTCTGCTCGAGTAGCAATTAAATTCTGGCGGGTTTTCTTTAGGCCATCCTCCAAATCAGAGAATTTGTTTGGTAAATCATCGATATTATCAGAGATTTCCCCCAGCGCATCGTGGAGTGGTACTTCAGGATTGTATTGGAGTGTAACAAATGGTATCGCACTGACGACTTTCAACACATTGTCAATAATTTTTGCGCTTGCTTGTGCAGTCGCTAATGAATCCTGGGTCGAGCGGATCGTGCTGGGAAGCTCCTCTCTAAATAAGTCCTCAATGGATACGATCATTGGAGCGGTATCATTAATTGTTTTTGAAAGGCCTTCCAGAGTTGATGCCAAACCCGCTGCACTCGTCGTCGCCGAGTTAAGCGATGACTGGGCGATCTCTAATCCTTGGTATGTGGTCTCCAATGTGTCATTAACGAGCTCCAAAGCAGATGTTATGCTTTGAGTTGCAGGCGTTTTTATCCTCCAGACCTGGACAAGGATCACCAGACTTATCAAGACGCTAATGGCGGCTAGAACCATTAGAGATATCGCAGATATTTTTCGTATGTTAGGATTCACAGCAGTTACACTCCAGGCCGGTTATCAGGATGTCGGAACTCTAAGTGATTTTACCATTGCCTGATTCAAATTGTCGTCTAAATAGAACCAAACTCGATTGGCTGAAATTATTAGTAATATAGTGAATGAATATTCTCACTTAAGCCGTTCTCAGGGGAGGAGATGATAAATAGATTATGAATTCACCAATAAACTCCCTTGACAAAATACTGTAATTACGTAAAATCAGCCCCGGATGTTCAAACCAGATTTTTCAAATCAAACTGCTAATAATCGAGTTGCCCAAGTGGATGATGATCCAGTGGGCAATTTTTTTGTTTTTTCGGATTGTAGACAAATAACCTCGTTGGAAATGATTAAAGTGTACTCCATGAAAGAGCCTCGAGGCTCTTTTTTTATTTGTACATAAGGAGTATGGTGATAAGCAATGTCAGAAGTCAATTTGAAATCCCAAGGATGGTGATTTGAAACTCCCCGGTTTAATTGACATCCATGTCCATATGCGTGAGCCAGGTGCAATCCACAAAGAAGACTGGCAGAGTGGCACTGCAGCAGCCCTTTCTGGAGGTTTTACCCAGGTTCTGGCAATGCCAAACACCATTCCGCCCGTGATTTCGAAAAGGTCTCTTTCCGGTACGATTTTGATCGCAAACGGGAAAGCGTATTGTGATTTTGCCCAATTTATTGGCGCCACGCCTGGTAATGCTCTCCAATTATCCCCGATTGCCAAACAAACTGCGGGATTGAAATTGTATCTCGATCAGACATATGGACCTTTACGGTTGGATGATATGCTGGTCTGGATGGAACAGCTCAAACAGTGGCCCAAAGATTGGCCGGTTGTTGCTCATGCTGAAAGCCGCTCAATGGCCGCAATCATCTTACTGGCAGCTCTGTTTGATCGGTCAATTCACATCGCCCACGTGTCATTGCGAGAGGAGATCATCATTATAAAACATGCCAAGGAACGTGGTCTCAAGGTGACCTGTGAAGTTTGCCCTCATCATCTTTTCCTATCTGAAAGCGATATCCCTTCTTTAGGAGAAGGTTGCAGTGAAGTCCGACCTCATTTGGCTGCGTCCACTGACCAGCAAGCGATTTGGGAGAATATTGATGTGGTAGATTGTATTGCGACTGATCACGCTCCGCACACCCTGGAGGAAAAGGAATGTGATAACATGCCGCCTGGTTTTCCTGGTTTGGAAACCGCCTTACCACTCATGCTTCAGGCTGTACACGATGGACTCCTGACTATGGAACAGCTCATTGAGAAAATGTATACCAATCCCAAACGTATCTTTAGGCTTCCTGATCAGAATGACACATGGATTGATGTTGATCTCAACGAATCTTGGGTAGTCGATCCATCCATATTTTACTCGCGAGCAGGTTGGAGCCCTTTCTCTGGTAGGCAGGTAAAAGGACGTGTAAGAAAGGTTGTTTTACGTGGGCAGCAGTCATTCATGAATGGACAGCTGCTTGCTGATCCAGGCTTTGGGAGAGATTTAAGAAATGTGACCGTTCATCGTAGTTCATTACCTTAGGTGCTGATATTTTTATGGAGGTGAAATGAATAATTACTCAACCCCAGATAATTGGAAAAATCCGTACATACCTTTTGGCGACCAGCAAGGTGCACCGTTCTACGCCAAGGATATTCTTTCCGTAAAACAATTCTCACGAGCTGACCTTGAGTATATCTTTGGCGTCGCTCATGAAATGCGCGAAATGGTTACCAGGATTGGCACATTCGATCTGCTCAAGGGCAAGATCTTAGCGAATCTCTTTTATGAGCCTTCCACGCGAACATCATCTTCCTTTACATCAGCCATGGAGAGACTGGGCGGCAGTGTGATTCCAATTAATGAAGTCACCTATTCTTCAGTATCGAAAGGCGAGTCCTTGCCAGATACCGTACGGACTCTTGAATGCTATGCGGATGTCATAGTTCTCCGGCACCCCGAGGTCGGCGCATCGGCAAAAGCAGCCAAGTACACACGCAAACCAATCATCAACGCTGGTGATGGTGTTGGTGAACATCCCACCCAGGCCTTGCTCGATCTATTTACTATAAAGGAGGAACTGGACGCTGTAGATGGATTATCTGTAACGATGATTGGTGATTTAAAGTATGGCCGTACGGTTCATTCTCTTTCTCGGCTGCTGTCTTTGTATGATATACGTTTGAACTATGTCTCGCCAGATATCCTGCGAATGCCTTCAGAAATTATCGCCGAGTTGAATGATAAGCAAATAACACAAAATGAATACACTGATTTAGCAAAGGTCGTGGCCGACAGTGATGTACTTTACGTAACCCGGGTTCAAAAAGAGCGCTTTGGGAATCTGGCTGAATATAAAGACGTCAAGCAAGCCTATGTCATCGATTCTGATACGATGGCGGAGGCAAAACAAAGGATGATTGTGATGCACCCCCTACCTCGCGTCGGAGAGATCAGCATGGAAGTAGATGATGACCCACGTGCTGCTTATTTCCGCCAGATGGAATACGGTCTCTATGTGCGTATGGCCTTGTTAGCGCTGGTCCTTGGTAAAGCATAATTACGAGGCAATGACCAGTGAAACCTACTTTTTTTGATGCACTGGATAACCGGGCAAGGCAAATAGATTCTTTACTCTGTGTAGGCTTAGATCCTCATCCCGAGGATTTACCTGCTCATAATGCCCAAGCTGCATTTACCTATTGCCAGCGGATTGTTGATAAAACGATAGATGTAGCTCTCGCCTATAAACCCAATGCTGCATTCTTTGAACTGCACGGCGGCGCTGGGATTTCCGCGTTGGAAGCACTTATCGAATCCATCCCTGAGAGTATCCCGGTTATCCTCGATGCAAAACGCGGCGATATTGGCTCAACGTCGCAAGCATATGCGCAAGCAGCCTTCGATGCTTTTGGCGCAGATTGCGTCACAGTTAATCCATATCTCGGTCAGGATTCGATCGCTCCATTCTTGCGTGATCCCGAAAAAGGGATCTTTCTCCTGTGCAAAACATCCAACCCAGGGTCAGTAGATCTTCAAGATCGCCATTTAGTGCCTCTTCCCGGGGATTCTTATCCAACCCAAATGCGAGTGTTCGAATGGATTGCCCAACTTGCCCGGAAGTGGAATGAAAATGGGAATCTCGGGCTTGTCGTGGGTGGAACCTTTCCGGATGAATTACGGGTGATACGCAAGCTCGTGCCAGAACTTTGGATCTTGGCACCGGGGATCGGTGCTCAAGGAGGGGATATTTCATCAGTAGTCCAGGCTGGGTTGCGTGCCGATGGTCTGGGATTGCTGATCAATGTCTCCAGGGGCATCGCACAAGACCCAGATCCCCATCATGCTGCCTTGACAATCTACGCACGGATTAATCAAGCAGTGAGCAGCTATAGGGACGGATCACCAGAGCGGCCAGCTGGACATTTCTATCAATCTTCTCCAGGCCTGGCTCTGGTGGCAGATGAACTGCTAGCACTTAATTGTGTAAAATTTGGTGATTTCACCCTTAAATCTGGTTTGCATTCGCCCATCTACATTGATCTGCGGCGCTTGGTTGGCTATCCATACACCTTAGAACGAGTTGCCAGACTTTATCTACCGCTGATCGTAAAGCTGAGCTTTAATCGCTTAGGTGCTCTTCCCTATGCTGCGCTGCCGATCACATCTCTGGTCAGCTTGTTTGGGGGATGGCCGATGATCTATCCGCGGAAGGAGATCAAAGCATATGGAACGCGTGCGGAAATCGAGGGTGTCTTTAACCCAGGTGAAAAAGTGTTGATCATTGATGATCTGGCTACGACAGGTGGCAGCAAGTTTGAAGCCATCGATAAATTCACTGCTGCTGGGTTGCACGTGTCAGATATTGTTGTCCTTATCGATCGCGAATCAGGGGCATCAGAAGACCTGGCTGCTGCTGGTTGTCAACTGCATGCTGTCTATAAGCTATCTGGTCTGTTAGATTATTGGGAGACAAAAGGTAGTGTCCCTGCAGATAATATCGCAGCCACGCGCCACTTTTTGCAGCAGAACAACGAATAAAGTATCCGCAATGTTGCCTTAAAATCAGGAATGTACAGTAAAATTCGTTCGCTTCTTTTTAAGGTTGATCCAGAGCGTGCCCACACATTGACGATTGCCTTGCTACGTTTAGTAGGTGCCGTCCCACCACTTGCTTATCTCCTTCACCGTCATTATCATACTCCTTATAAACCTGTGCATGCATTTGGACTGGATTTCCCAAATCCAGTTGGCTTGGCAGCTGGTTATGATAAAAATGGAACTGCGTGGAAAGGAGCTGCTACCTTAGGTTTTGGCCATATTGAGCTCGGTACAGTAACCTTGCACCGTCAAACTGGCAACCCAACTCCGCGGGTATTCCGGTTGCCTGTACAACGTGCCCTCATCAACCGGATGGGTTTTCCTAGTCGTGGCGCTCATTTCGTTGCAGGTCAGATTACCAGCAGCCGCCCAAATAACCTGATCTTAGGTGTGAATTTGGGCAAAAACGCTTCGACACCGCTAGAGGCAGCGGTAGACGACTACCAGAAATTGATGCAGATTTTTGCGCCAGCAGCAGATTACTTAGCAATTAATATCAGCTCACCCAATACCGTCGGTCTGCGGAGGCTTCAAGCTCGGTCGGAATTGAATGCTTTGCTGAGTGAATTAATTGAAGGGCGTAAATTAATCTCAGCTCAGCTAGATCGAAATATTCCTCTGCTTGTGAAATTAGCTCCGGATTTAACGATCCAAGGAATGGATGATGCCTTGGATGTGGTCTTATCCAACAACTTGGATGGGGTCATAGCCACGAACACGACAGTTGCTCGTCCAGGAGTCGAAACCACCTTATCTAACCAGGTGGGCGGTTTGAGTGGTGCCCCTCTTCACCTGATGAGCGTTCGCATGGTTGAACATATCCACCGAGCTACCGCTGGTAAACTGCCAATTATTGGGGTTGGTGGGATTATGGATGCAGATGGTGCGAAAAATATGCTTGCCGCAGGTGCTACATTAATCCAGCTCTATACGGGGTTGGTTTATGGTGGACCAGGACTCGTCAAATCCATCATCTCGGCACTGTAATTTTCAGGCATCACAAATTTTATCCCCCAGCTGTCTATATCTAGTTGTTCAATCGGTGAGGCCTCGCTGACGATTTCAAACCACAGGTTGCCCGGTTTTAAAGGATAAATGGTGTTGTCTGGAAAAGTGAAGTTAAACATCCCGTATGGTGATTCATGCCTCCAAGTGATAGGATATATCTGTCCATCCCGTAATGCATACCCTTGTCCTGTACCTAGGATAATCTGTTCGATAATTTCAGTATCACTGGATTTATGGTAGTACTCGTGAGGCACGAGCAGCACCAGGATATTATCTGCAGTTAGCTGCTCTCCAGTGAGACTGTCAGTAATTGGTTCATAGCGCGTTATGTTACCAACCCGATCTATACTTTCCTGGTTGCGTATGTAGCGCTGGGTTTGTAGATCATACTCCCAACGATTGTATGAAACCGCTGAATATTCGATAGATAATTTACTTGCTTCATGCCCGCCCTTCGGGATGTCCCCTTCAAATCGCAAACCGCTAAGGTCCGGGCGTTCATTGTCAGTCTTTCTGTCGGCCAAATAGGCTGCGATTTGGGTTGAATCGATAAACAGGTTGTTATATGCACTTGCCGCTCCGATCCTGCATAATGGCGGGCAATTGTCCCCTCTTTCAACGATTAAGCGACGTTTCAACTCAGGAGTTATTAAAAATTCTAATATCGGGTCGTCTGCCCAACCAAAAACGAAGATCGCATGGTATAGCCGCATGATGTGGCGATCAAAGAGGCGTGCCGATCGGATTGGTCCAACACGTTCAGCATCTTCTCCATAGAATACTCCGACGAACCGCGACATGGCATCCCCAATATAATACTCATAAATATGGTCTGCCTTCGATAATCCCCACTGTGGGCGTACGCTGCGTGGGAAGTTTGTTACCTTGATCACGATCGGGCGGCGTTCTAATATTTGCCAATCCTCCACTAGCCTGCCGGTTAACGGGTTAATACCTTCTGGAAAATATATTGGGCCGTATCTCGGATTGTTTACTTCCGGAGCTGTTGTTGGAGTGAAGGTCGCGGTTGCTGGAGATGAGGAGATGCTGGTTGGAGATCCGGTAGGGGAAGTTTCAGGTTTAGGTGTCTTTCCAAGAGAGGCTTCTAAAGCTTCTTCGGATGGTATACCTTCGCTGGCTGCTCTCGATACGTCTCCGCTGGACATCCCGGAACACCCACCTAGGAAAATCGATGCAAGTACGAAGATATAGCCGAATTTCATCGTTTAGGTTTGTAGACCGTGCTCATGGATACTGCCATAATAACCCTGCTTTCATTCTCAAATCCCGATAGAAATGTTAGCGGTGGCGAATTCACCTTTTTTCTCGTAGACTACCAGCCCGGTTTGAAGTAGCTGAGAAGGTGTTATGGGATTCGAAATTCGAAGCGGTATTTCCCTTCATCGTTGCCGGAATCAATTTCTACCGAAGATTGGCCGATGACTTGGAACCATGTCGTTCCTGGTTTAAAGGGGTAGTGTTCTCCGTTTAGATAGGTAAGTGTGATGAGTGAATCAGGGGTTGGTCTGCTCCATTGGATCTCATATACTTGACCATCTCTAAAAGCATATGCCTTCCCTTGTCCCCCCAGTAATATGTCTACAACTTCATTTGCACCTGATTTGTATGTATACTCATGCACGGCTTTGATGATGACCACATTCTCAGCTCCGACTTGTTCGCCGGTCCCACCATCTAGAAATGGGCTGTAAGCTTCCCCCTGTCCAGTGTCCTCTTGCGTGTCTTGATACCGCAGGTAGCGGCCGGTTTCCGTGTCGTACTCCCAACGGGTATATGAACTGATCGAGTAGCGCACACTGACTTCTTCCCCTGGGTTGCCTCCTTCTGGAGTTTCGTGCTCGAATTTCATCCCGTCCAGGGATTGGCGCGTGTTTTCAACATCCCGGGACTCAGCATATTTTCCGAGCTCAATTGTATCTGCGACCAGGTAGTTGTATCCATTTGGATCAATCCGGCACATTGCCGGGCAGATATTGCTTCCTTCCATAATCAATTGGTTGGCGTACTCCGCATTTAGCAGGCGATATAAAACCCGGCTATCCGCACCACCGAAGGCAAAGATCGATTTATACGCCCTAACGAGTGTCCCGTCTAATAGACGTGCTGAACGGATCGGTCCGACTTGTTCTGAATCGTTTGTATAGAAAATCGCGTGCAGCCGGGTTAACCCATTGTTTTGATAGTAATCATAGACAATATCTGCTAATGATATCGCCCAAGCAGGGCGCTGTCCGCGTGGAAATGTTTGGATTTTGATTGCAATTGGTCGACGTTCCAGCTTCTCTAAATCGGACATTTTTAGACCGGTTAATGGATTTACATCTGTAGGAAAGTTTTCAGGACCGTAGTTTTGCGGAACCATCGTCGCCGTTGGTGCTTTTGTGGGGGTTTTTGTTTTAGTAGCAGTTGGCGCTTTCTGTGTTGCGGTTGGTGGATTCATCCTCACTGCCCGGGTAGTACTAGTCGCAGACGGCAATATGTCTTCAGCTGTACTTGCTGCACTACATGCGGATATGCTAAGCGAGATAAGTATGAGTATTGGCACCCATTTCTTCATTTAAGGCTCCTGGCAAGTAATATACTTGGCCGGTTGGTAGATATTAATATTCGTAGAGCATTCAATGTGCAAGTTAATCAGTATCTTTTCTGTAAACGGGTATCATACCGCGATTAGCGATCTTTGCCAATTGGCTTGCGTTTTAATAGATAACCCCTATAATCAGGGATATGAACCACGCCTGGAAAGATCAAGAGATAGGCGTTTCTGCAGTTAATTGGCTGGTGATCGTAGCAGTTAGCCTTTTGTTTATCGGTTGGCTCCTAAATACACCCCCTGGACTATTGGGAAAAGCAGACGCGGTCGGCTATGCAGTCTGTCACCGCATTGAGCTGCGTTCTTTCGGGATTGCTGATCGTCCTCTCCCGTTGTGTGCCCGTTGTACAGGGATGTATTTAGGGGCTGTCATCGGGCTGCTGTATCAAAGTTTGATTGCCCTGCGACGAACTGGGGTGCCTGTAAAAGCGACTTGGATACCTCTGGTGCTTCTAGTACTCCTATTTGCCATTGATGGGTTGAACTCGTTTATGCAAATTATCCCAGGTTTACCAACCCTGTATGAACCACAGAACTGGTCTCGATTGTTAACCGGGACAGGAATGGGTATTGTTATCGCTGTGCTGCTCTATCCTGGTTTCAACCAAACAGTGTGGAACAGGATTGATCGGCGCCCTGCTTTGTCAAATCTATTGCATCTGGTAGTGATTGCATTGATCGCACTTGGGATTGACGCCTTGGTACAAACAGAGAATCCCATGTTTCTCTATCCTCTCGCGATCATAAGCTCGCTCGGAGTTATCGTTATCCTCACAATGGTATATTGTATGGTTTGGTTGATGATCCTAAAGCGCGAGAATCGCTTTAGCAGTATTTCTCAGCTCTTTCTACCAATCTTAGCAGGGTTCGCCACCGCGATCATCCAGATCGGTGTACTAGACGCGATTCGATATTATTTAACAGCAACCTGGAATGGATTCCCTTTAATCTAGATATAATGTGCTGCGCGTAACCAATTAAGTTATCATGTGTTAGGAATTTTAGGAGGTAATCAATGGATGCCATTGCGGGTATCTTTACTGCATTTGGTCTTTCAGCAAGTGCAGGTCTAAACGCTTATATTCCTCTGTTGGTTATTGCATTGTTGTCCCGCTTCACCGACCTAATCACGCTAGCTGCTCCTTGGAATGCATTAGAGAACTGGTGGATCATCGCTCTACTGTTATTCTTAACTCTAGTAGAATTTTTTGCGGATAAGTTTCCTGCAGTGAATCACGTCAACGACCTTATACAAACCTTCGTGCGCCCCATCGCTGGTGCGCTCTTATTCGCTGCTAGCGCCAAGGTGCTCACCGATGTCCATCCACTTATCTCAATGGCTGCGGGTCTTTTGGTCGCAGGGGGTGTCCATGCCACGAAATCTCTCGCGGTTCGACCAGCAGTAACCGCGACGACTGCTGGGGCTGGCAATGTGCCGGTGAGCATTTTGGAAGATATAATCTCTACAATCATGTCAATCTTATCAATTATTATCCCCATATTGATTGGTATCGTGCTTATCTTTTTCACATCCTGGATTATCTGGATCTTTTGGCGCCGATCAAATACACCGAAAACGGTGTGAAGAAACACAACTACGATAATAGGAGACTCACATGACTGATGAAATCACTACCCAAACCGAATCCTCTCCGAGTACGACCAGCAACATGGCAGTTATCAGTCTTGTTGCTGGTATTTTGGGGTTAACATTTTTTCCTCTACTTGGCAGCATTGTGGCTGTGATCACAGGTCCAATGGCCAAGAAAGAGATTTTCGATAGCGGCGGTGAGCTAACGGGTGAAGGAATGGCGACCGCTGGTATGGTACTGGGTTGGGTTGCTATCGCGTTGATGGTGTTCGGATTATGTATTGGAGCGTTTGTCGCATTATCTCTTTGTGGATTGCTTGGCATATTCACCCAGGAAACCGTTCGTAACCTCAGCCAAATTCCACCCTTGGCTTTCTAAATTCATAGCGATTAACTATAGTAAAGGGAGTTGAACAATGTCACAAGAAGAAGATGTAATGGATGTTCCAGAAGAAGAGCCTTATGAAGTAATTGATGAGGAACCGGAAGTTGTAGTTGATGTGGATGATTACGTAGTAGAAGAACTGCCAGTAACAGAAAAGAAGAGCAATACACCTTTGATAATAGCCTTGGTGATATTAATTGTCATATGTTGCTGCTGTGCCGCTGTTTCTCTAATTTGGGGCGCTTGGGTATTTGGTGATCAATTCCTGGGAATATCTTCAACACTTCTGCTTCCAGTAATCTGATTGCAGGACCTGGCTTGGTTGAGGCAAGTAGATAGCTGACGATCACTGAATGCATACAATTCGCCAACATTGCAGGGTTGAGTATCGCTGTTTTTAAATCTCTCCACTCTTAGTTCTTAGCGATCATTTTCCTGAAATAATCCTGCAGCTCTGTTAAAGCCTTCAGCGCTTTACCGCGATTATCATCGGATAATGGCAGGGAGTTAAACTCTTCTCTATCGATGACAATCTGGTGTCCATCTGGGAAGACAATCAAATCGAGAGCTAAATCAACGTAGGAAAGATTGGGTCCTTCTAGTTCTGCAGGGTAGCTGATATTGCAATACCAACCGCGCAGCGCGTCGTTTTCGCGTGCATGAATCTCGAGTATGTTATACCAGCGGTCAGTGTAATATGTTTCTACAAAACGGTCACCTTTCAGCAACGGCATCCCTTCAACGTACATATCTTCTCGATCGAAGTACGCTTCAATGATGATGATGTTTTTGTTTGCACCGCTGATTTTTCCCGAATAATCCCAGATGACCTCTTGTTGTAGATTTAGTTTCAAGACCTTGATCTTTTGATCTTCTTTCATGATGTAACATGATCCTATGTTGAATTTGAACGGCTCAAGAAATTACCTCTCTTGAAGATAATGCTGGCAGACATAATCCGTTGCCGATGATCATCATAATTCCATCAACCTCTCCAATATCCCATCTCGATTTCAGACGTTAGCTTGATTTGGGGAATACAACGAGATCATCCTGAGGATCATAGGGGATCTTCACGGTTTCCCCAACTTTGGGGACATTTCCACCAGCTTGAATGTTGAATACCATCTGTTCTCCTTGGACATCAACAACATACTTCCATGAACTTCCTTGAAACGATCTTTCAACAATATTGCCAGTGATTGTGTAATCACTCTCAAGGTTGATGCTCATGATATCAGAACGGATGAGCAAATCAACAGGTCCTTGAATATCCTGAACGATATGGAATTCACCGATGTTCGTCTTGATTTTGCTCTCACCGCCTTGTTTAACAGCTTCACCGCTGACGATGTTGGACATGCCCAGGAAACGAGCCGCAAGCACAGAGTTTGGTTGTTGGTAGATTTCTTGCGGCGGGCCAATCTGGATGATCTCACCTGAATTCAGTAATACAATCCGGTCTGCAATTGCAAACGCTTCTTCCTGGTCATGGGTTACGTAGATTGCAGTTTGTTTTGTTTTTCGCAGTATCCGATTGATATCGAGCACGAGCCGTTCACGTAAAGAACGGTCCAATGCTCCCAAGGGTTCATCCAGCATGAGCAGCTTAGGTTGCGGAGCCAGTGAGCGGGCTAATGCTACCCGTTGCTGTTCGCCACCTGACAAAGTATTAACATCCCGATCTTTAAAGTCCATCATGCCTACCAATTCCAGCACCTCATTAATCCGCCTATTGCCATCTAGATCATTGTTCTTTGAAAAATGTAGCCCGAAGGCGATATTTTGATATACGTTTAAGTGCGGGAATAGAGCATAATCCTGGAACATTAACCCAAAACCACGTTTGTGAGTAGGGATATCATCCTGTTTCTGTTCATTCCAAGTTATTGATCCACTTCCTGGCTTTTCTAGCCCGGCGATTATGGACAGCAGTGTTGATTTTCCACATCCACTGGGGCCAAGAAGAGCGAGGATATCCCCAATGCTCACCTCAAAGGAGACATTCAGGACTGCCGGTGTCTGATCGTAATATTTTGTGATCGATTCTAATCGCAGACCATTCATTGGTAGGGAGCTAGAGTCTAAAGAATTGTATCTTGAGCCCAAACGGGGTAAGCATAGTGAGAATAAGGCAACATCAGAACTCACCAATTTCAGCAATCCTAAAACGTTCAATTGTTAGCATACCGAGTGTGGTGATGAGCATAAGGATTGTGCTGAGTGCCATAGCCTGACCATAATTGAGACTCCCGGGCTGAGAAATGAGACGGTAGATCATCAGCGGTAAAGTTGGATATTCTGGGCGTGCTATCAAGGCTGTGGCACCGAACTCGCCCATGGATATTGTGAATGCAAAAGTAGCGGCAACGATAAGCGCCCGACCTACTAATGGCAAATCAACCCTTCTGAACACATCAAGCGGAGACGCCCCCAGGACGACTGCAGCCTGCCTGATACGTGGTTTGATGCTTTGAATCGAAGGGACCAGACTGCGTACGACGAAGGGAAATGCAACTAAGGTGTGCGCGAGTGGGATGAGGAGGGGCGAAGCCCGTAAGTTAAGCGGCGGTTTACCCAATGCAATGATAAACCCCAGCCCTAAGGTAACTGCTGAAGTACCCAATGGTAGCATAATTAATGGGTCAAGGATATTGCTTATAGTCCTATTTGTTCCTCTTGCCAGGTACCATGCGGCGGGTAGACCAAGGGCAATCGCCAGCAGCACGGTAATTGCGGCATATCCTAACGACACCGAGATTGCATTTATTGGTGGGACAAAGAATAATGAATCTCGCCGATTTATAGCTAGCTCTCGATAGTATGCAGTCGTTACGGTGATCTCACTGCTGGTTCGACCTTGCCTGATTGGAGTGAAGCTGATGAAGGATCGTACCGCGAGAGCGAAGATCGGGGCAATGAATAGTATACTGAGAAAGGTAACGATCAAGCCAGCAAAGATCCGGCTTTTCCACGTTGTGAGGTGTTTCTGAGTATATTTTACCGGGCGCAGGTTAAGCGGCCGCGTCACCCGGCGGGATATTTGTGTATAGAGGATCGTAAAGCCTAAGGTGCACAGCAGCTGGATCACTGATAACGTCGCCGCTATGGGTAAATTAAACAAGCCGATCGTCTGGTTGTAGATTTCGACCTCGATTGTTGCGAAACGAGGTCCACCGAGAATCAGAATCACGCCAAATGAGGTGAAATTAAAAATAAATACCAGCAGTGCCGCCGCACTTATTGAGGGCGTTAACAATGGCAGGACTACTTCTCTCAGTGTTTGCCACTTATTTGCTCCCAGTGTATACGCAGCCTGTGAGACGCGTGGATCGATATGTGACCAATAATCGCCGACCATCCTTAGGACAATTGTCGTATTGTAAAATATGTGCGCTAACAAGATCGCTCCCATTGAGTTAATCACTCGGATGGGTGGTGAGCTGAGATCGAAAATAGTCATCAATGCATAATTAATCCAACCGCTTGGGCCCAATAGGGCATTAAATGCTGCTGCCACGACTACCGTAGGGAGCACGAAAGGGATTGCTGTTAAGGACATAAGCAGCTTCTTACCTCTAAACCGATATCTAGCGACTAAGTACGCTGCAGGCAATCCGATACATAACGTTAAAAGTGTCGAAAGTGTTGCCTGATAAAAAGTAAACCCCAGCACTTTTCGGAAACCTGATGAATTGAAGATCGTTCGAAATGGAGCAGTGAAATCCGTACCTGCTCGCGCGAAGCTTTCTCTCAATATGCTTATCAGGGGGAAGAAATAGAACAGCAGCAAGAAAAGGAGTGGCACGATCCATAACGCCATAAGCTTGATATTGTTGTACCGATTGTTCAATAGCCTATTCCTATGACCTTACAGAAGGTGAGTTTGATCGCGTACTACTTCCGTTACCGCAATACAGTTGCAGTCCAATCTTGGAGCCAGATTTCCCGCTTTTCAGCGATTGCTTCTGGGTCAACTTTTGCTGTACTATCGGCAATGGATGCAAATTTAGTGAATTGCTCGGGAAGCTGTGTCTCTTGGTTGACCGGGAATACGAACATCTGCATCGGCATGGTCTCCTGGAAGCTCGGAGACAGGACATAGTCGATAAAGTTTTCTGCCAAATCACGTTTTTGTGATCCTCTCAAGATGCCAATGAACTCGATTTGGCGGAAACAACTCTCATCCTCGACGAGCACACTGGACGGAGGTTCTGCAATTTCAACATCTGAAAATATCACCTCGGCAGGTGGGCTTGACCCATACGATATTACGATCGGATAGGTACCGCCATGAACGCTGAATTCGTTGTAGTATGCTGACTCCCAATCGTTGACAACCAACATGTCGTTTTCTACCAGACGCTGCCAATAATCCAAATAGCCATCCTCACCGAAGCGACCTATTGTAGTCAGCATAAAAGCCAATCCCGGCGATG
>JBFENN010000057.1:0-18502 GCA_041551115.1 Anaerolineales bacterium | reverse complement strand
GCCACCCTAAACTTCAGCTTTTGCGCTGCCGAAGGTGGTTTGGTATTACGCACCTACTGGCAGGGAGCGAGCCAGGGAGCCGGAGCGGCATTTTTCGGTTTGCCCCCATTACGTCTGGGTCAGCTGATGGTCATCAGCCTTCTCACAATGGGATTCCTGGTGCTCGCCCTGCTTGAATGGCGCGCTAGGACCGAGGATCATTCCCCCACGGTCCGGCTGCTTGCGAACCGCAAACTCGTTTCTTCGCAACCATAATTTTCACAACCGGGATATTTAGCGTTGCGATATTTGCACTGTCGCCTCTCCGCTTCGAGAATCTGTACCAGTATGTTCTCCGCTTCGATGTACTGATCTTGTGGGCAGTCTTGATTGCCGCTCAATTAATCGCCATGACCCTGGTCATCTATAGCAAACGCTATTGGCTGGATACTTGGCAGGACATTGCCGACTACCCCCGCACAATCCGGTTAATTCAAGTGTTGTACTCACCCTGCGCGGGTTGGACTATGCTGAGTCTCGCATTTCTTCTCGGACTCAGCAAGCTATGGTATGGGCGTTTTGTTGATGAGCATGACAATATCACCATTGGATGGCTGCTGACTGAAGGCTATACCTTATACCGAGATGTTTTCTCGCACCATTTCCCCTTCCCCTACTATTGGAATGCACTGGTCATCAGCATATTCGGTAATTCTTTTATCGCCATCCGTATCGCCTTGCTGACGCTCCAGATCGGTTTGTTCGCCATGGGCATGCGGATCACGAAGTTTTATCTGGCAATTGGCTTAACTGCGCTTTCCTGGAACCTGATTAACCAGTTTCACCGCGGGCAGGAAGCCATTTATGCTTCATTCGAAGGCATATTTACAACAACCATATTTATCATCATCTTCTGGTCTTTGGTAACCAGGAACCGTTTACGCAAACCTGTGCTGGTGTTCTTGGGAATCCTGATGGCATTGGCGATCCTCACCGACCCATTGATGGTCTACCCGGTGGGGATCGCACTGCTCACCCTATTCGCGGCGGGTTGGCAGGCGAACGCCCAGCAACCGCTAATGCGGAAAGTTCTGCGGGCGGTTGGGCTCCCACTCGGCACGATCCTGCTGATCGGGGCAATCTACACTGGATATTTAGCCCTTTCTGGAACCGCACTGAATTTCTACCACAGTGCGGTTTGGTTCAACAACGAGATCTATGCCAAATATGTCGACGCACAACCATTGCGGCTGGCGCGCATTGGGCAGGAGTTGTTCAGCGGTTTAAATATCTTGGATGGCCGCTGGTACCGAGAATTATCGCCTTTTATTGAGTTGGAAACCTACCGTTCGGTGAAGCTCAACAACGAGCATCTGTATGCTGGTTGGATTTTCACCGGTTTTTTATCCCGCCTGTCAATTCTCACCTGTGGGTTAGCCTTGGTCTTCGACCGGAAGTATTGGGCAGCAATAGCCCTGTATGGGTTCTCAGCCAGTCTCCTGGTTCGTGCCGATGATGGTCTTTACGCGCTCGGTTTTACGATGCTTAGCCTTTTCGCCGCATTCTACCTGCTCACTAACCTCAGACAGCCCAGCTGGCTTTTTGATTACATAGCTGTCAGGAAAGGTGCGTGGTCGACAGCCCGGAAGGCTGCGAAGTACATTTGGTATCCACTCTTGCTGATTATCGCCATTATGCAGTTCTGGTCCGCTTTTCGCGGCGGCTTTTACATCGCAAAGAACTGGAACACCATGATGAGCAAACGGCACATCACGCTGTATGAGAAGCTTGGTGATGACATCCATAACTTGACCTGCAGCCAGGCAAACGTCGAGCTATCCGTTTTCCCTATCAACCCTATCGTTCATTTTGTCACCGAAATCCCACCCGCATCCAAATATGTTTTTATGTATCCCTGGGTGGCGGAGATTGGACAAGCTGAGTTAATCGCTGATCTGCGGGAACATCCATCCGCAGTAGTCTGGATCAATACGGCTCGGAAGAGCGGGTTTCCAGATGGCGTAGCAGCCTATATGGAAGACACGATAAAGTTCCTGGATGAAGAATACTTCATCATCGGTGACGACTTCTGGATGTCACCAGAACTAGCAGAGATTTGTGAACCAAGCGAAGCCCAACTGCAAGAATTTCTAGGGGAAGAAACTGAATAAATACCAATAAAATACCCTGAACGCCAACAAACCCGCGTTTAGGGTCATGATTTAATCCCTCACCAATGAGAGGATTTATTTCGAGTTAAGTCCGTAGACCTCTATTGAGATTCGGCTACGACACCGGCTCCTGATCTTCCAGCTCCTGGAGGATTTCCAGGTCTTGAAGCAGGTTCTTATGCCGTACATACAAGCTGATGATATAGATCAAGATCATGCTGAATATCACCGTGTAGCCGGCGATCATATAGGAAGTTGTATTAGCTGGACCGTCTTGTAGGAAGAACATCGTAATACTCCTCGTTTATCTCATCGCCTTAAGTTTCAGCTGTTCCACTTTTTCGGCCAGCTTGCCTAAGCGCACCCGGTGCCACATCAAATCAGCAAAAAGCACTGAGAAGATGAATAGGCTGAAAAGGAAGGTCTGCAGCATCAGGGGGGTCATATCAAACGCGCCTTGCGCGGACGGATCGTTGCTGCCAATCACTACGGGGTGAATTGTGCGGAAGAGGCGTGCCGAGAAGAAAGTCAGCGGTACGCTCAAAAAGCCAATTATTGCATAAACTGCTCCGAAGCGTCCCCGTCGGTCGGGATCATCGATACCCTGGCGCAGCAAGAGATAGGCAGCGTAGATCAGCAGCATGATCGTCGCAGTAGTAAGCCGCGGGTCCCATGTCCACCAGGTGTTCCAGATCGGGCGGGCCCAAATTGCACCGGTGACGACGTTGATGAAGGCGAAAATGATGCCGATCTCAACCGCCGCGACCCCAGCGATATCCCACTTTAGGTCCCCGCTGCGCAGGTAAGCAATCCCCACAATCGCCGCAGCCAGGAAGCTGAGCATGCCTACCCATCCTGCAGCCACATGGAAATAAAATACGCGCTGCACATCCCCCATCACTGCTTCGGTCGGTGCATAGAAGAAGACCATGTAGGTACCGATGGCAAATAAAATTACAGTGACGATATCGAGTATGGTCAGTAATTTTGGTTTAGGATCCATAGCAACTCTCCTTTTGAATGATCCGAAGTAACCCACGTGATTCAACTGCTAAACTCATTTACGAGCATCCGGGTAAAGCTACTCCTCAACGATATAATCAAATACCATGAAAGCAACCGCGGTGAATATGACATCATAGACAATCAGTAAGTTCAGCCAAGGCATGATTTCTGCGATTTCAATCCCCTGCAGGAAACCTGCGCTGGCTTTCACCGAGGCGATCATAACTGGGACAATAACCGGGAATAGCAGGATCGGGAGCAGGATGTCGCGCGTGCGGGTTTGGACCGCCATGCTGGAGAGCAATGTTCCCACCGCGACGTAGCCGACCGATCCCAAGAGGATGACCAAGATCAACCCCGGGTCAAATAAGTTGATATTGTACAAGATGCTGTAGACTGGCAGGACGATGATCTCAACGATCAGCATAAAAATCAAGTTGCTGATCGCTTTCCCAAAATAGATCGCACTGCGGTCAACCGGGGCTAGGAGCAGTCCATCTAAGCAGCCACGATCTTTCTCCATCGCCATGGACCTATTAAGACCCAACTGGCCTGCAAAGGCGAAAGTTACCCACAGTACTCCCGCGGTTACCGTTGAACGTGTTTTGGCATCAAGTTCAAGGGCGAAATTAAAGATCAAGATCACAAGCAAGGCAAAAACCAGCATGGCCGAGAGCAGTTCCCGGCTGCGGAGTTCAGCCGCGATGTCCTTCCAAACCACAGCCCACATCGCCCGTAAGAATCCGAAGCGGGGGCGGTGAGCAGATTTGGTCGACGTTGTGGAAGTTTCACTCATATCTTAGGATGCCCGAATTGCTTGCCGGTAGTATGCTAGTAAATCATCCGGGTTGATCGCGCTGCTCTGGATCGATTGTGCGAAAACACCGCGTGTAAGCACATCAAAACGGGTGGCCAAATCTGCGGTTTTTGCGAGGTCGTGCGAAGTCATAACCACAGTGCGTCCTAACGCAGCAACTTCTTTGAGCACGTGATCGAGCATTGCGGCGGCATCCTGGTCCAACCCGGTATGTGGTTCATCAAAAAGCATCACCTCAGGATCGTGCAGTACTGCCCTGCCGATCGCCAAGCGCTGCTGCATGCCGCGCGAGAAAGTGCGTACCAAATCACGGCGTCGCGCCCTCAACCCTACCATTTCTAAGACCTCATCAATGCGCTGGTCCAAGCCCTCGATCAAGTACATTCGCCCGTAGAAACGCAAATTCTCTTCCGCAGTGAGGTCGCCATAGAGCAGGGGTTGGTGTGATACTACCCCTAAGCTGCGGCGTACAGCTGATGCTTGCGATGGTAGCAGGTGCCCTGCAATGCGTACATCTCCCATGGTCGGGCGCGACAGCGAGGCCAGGATACGCAGGAAGGTCGTCTTTCCCGCACCGTTGGGTCCAAGTATGGCGACAAACTCACCCGGCATAACCTTGAAATTCAAGCCTTTAAGGATGGTTTTTAAACCAAAGCGCTTCACTAGCCTGTGGACCTCAATCACTGGCTGCGGTTCAGTGCCTTCACTAGCAGCAGAATATTGGTGATCGATGACACCGCTGCGGATCATTTCAGGGGCTTCACTCATCGCGGCTTCTAGACCTCCATCACCTTGCGTAAACGTTCCTTTAACTCCGCTCGGCGTTTGAGGTAAGCATCTTCTGGAAGCTCTCCTTCCTTATATAAATCGTCAAGGGCAATGATGGCATCCATGAGGGTTTCAGCGCTTGCCGTCTCGATTGCATCTTTGACGACTCCAGCTGGCGGTTTGTTATCTTCGGTGTGTTCCCCATTGGTTGTGCGGTTGCGCTGGTACAGCCATACCCCAGCAACGATTAAGGCAAATCCGAAAGCCGCCAACCCGATGATCGCACTGCTAGCCGAACCACTGGATAGACTGATACCGCCCCCGCCAGATTTACCCGCTATTTCCAACTCTAGATTCTCGCCTGCTGGCAGCATAGACCCATTGTAGACCCGGTATTGGCTGCCCTGGACATCCCGTAAGCCTTCATCCTGTAGATTGTCGCTTTTTATTTTTACATTCCCTTCAGGCATCAGGATAACAACCGCGTTGACCGGGTAATCTAATTCTTGAGATAAGTCATAGCTGCCATCATAAGGAAGATCATAAGCATAGAGGACTTCATACGTGCCAGCACCCGGTCGTACTGCCACTGAATCGCCAAACCCATCTTCAGTTACCAGGTAACGATCACCCAGGATGCCATCCTGGAATTCCAGGTTTTGCGCACCTTCGGGAACCCGGAACCTGACGGTTGGTTGGTCATCAGCAGACGCAACGAGCGTTTTGTCGGACATATTCGACATGATATACAGCTGGATAACGCGCAGTGTATTTTCATCAACGAATTCAAAAAACAAATGTAAGCGGTCGACACTGATGACCGAATCGTCCGTAGTTGTTTCGTACACTTCAATCGGCAGGTCCAGGCTGAGTAATTCCGGCTTGACGACGCCGATATCGGAACCATACACAGCCTCATTGAATTCAACAAGGGCCATAAATACCCTGCCAGCTGGCATATCAACTTCCTCAAAGAGGAAGCTGCCGTCTGCAGTCACCGTTGTTGTTTGGGTGATCACTTCCTGCATGTCGTCAAATCCACGCAGGGTGACCTCCAATCCAACCAGCAATTCACCTCCCGAAGCGTTCGTCACCGTCCCAGCAATCGTGCCCTTACCTGCGGTTGGTTCGTCTGTTTGGTCGCTATTGGTTACCGTAGCTGCAGGCTCATCACCTTCTGCAATACTCTCCGCGGTTGCTTCCGCAGTGGGGGATACTCCGGTTTGGGTTTCAGCGGGTAAAGAAAACGTCAAGGAACGCAGGTAGCTTGCAATCGCCCAGCGTTCGTTTTCCGATAATTGATCTCCAAAAGCTGGCATAGCCGGTGAGACACCGTCGGATGTAGAAATATATAAGTCGTGGGCCGACCTGCGCGCCATAAAGGCCTGATCTGTGAAATCTATAGGATCAGGTGATTGCGATGGAATTTCAGCACCATTACCATCCCCTTTCTCCCCATGACAGCTCGCACAATGATCATTGTACAAATCCTGCCCAGCTGCGATTTCGTCGGCAGGGATGCCCAGCATATAGGAGTATGCCACCACATCCCAACGCTGGCGATCACTCAAACTGGTAAACGGGGGCATAAACCGCTCTAAGTTACCGCGCGATACCATCTCATACCAATCTGCAGGGGCAGCCTGTCGGGCGAACTCTGGATTACTTAATGGGGCGACCGGGTTTGGTAGCTCCGCAGCCTGAGGGCCATCTCCCTGTCCGCTGCTACCGTGACACGGCGCACATTTTTCAGTATATAGGGACGCCCCATTTGCGGGGCGCGGGGGTACCATCGGATACATCGGTCCTGAAGTTACTTCCGGTTGAGTACGATCTACCGGCATCTGCATCTCGGAACCGGGAGGCGGTTTGATATCTTCTGCCAAAGAGAATGAACACGCACTGAGGGTGGCAAAAACGAACAAACTTAATGGAAGTAGGAATCGTCTCATAATGACAAAGGAATTACTCGTGGTAATGTAGATTTGGGTTCTTTCGATAGAATATCTATCTGATGCATTCGGGCCTTTATGGTGTCAGTAGCGAGCCGCACTTGGGGCAAAACCGGTCAGATTTCTGTACCGGTCCTCCGCATTGAGGGCAAAAACCACCCGCCTTTTCGTTGCGCGTTCTGCGGCGTATCGCGATGAGTGCTTCGAGATCATCATCAGGAGCTGCGTTCACCGGGTTAACCGGACTTGTACTGCTAGCAAGCTCTGTAGGGAGATCATCTGTTGTGGAGCTTTCTATTCTGCGCACCGCGATAGCGGCTTCAAGCTTTCCTTCAGTATCTTCAGTGGATTGTTCAGCTTGCAATTCATCAATTGAGCGCAGGACATCCGCTCCTTTTTGAATTAACCTGGCTCGCTGCGCAGGGTATTCGCCCTCAGGGATTTTATGCAAACTGTAATCAAAATCCAGTTCCTGCAATGCAGTGAGAATTCGGTCCCGTTCCGCCATCAGCGCGGAGAGATCGTGTTCAGTTTGGCTAACCAGGACCGATTGCTTTTCAAATAAAGGCCGGCTGATAAAAAGGACAACCAATACCAGCAAGCCAAGGACTAGGAAAATTGAGCCGATATCCATATTACTCTTCAATCTGCCGGCAAATGATCTTCATTCCGCCAGCAAGGGTTCGATGGTCGCTTTGATCTGGGCAAGCGAGCTAAATGGACCGATTTGTGTGTAGCGCAGTATGCCATCCTTCCCGATGAAATATGTTTCCGGGACACCACGGATGCGGAACGCCTGGGAGATGCGAGTGCCCAGGTCAGGGCCATTGGGGTATGTGATGTCAAATTTCTCCAGGTAGGCTTGCGCTTCGGTCTCGGTGTCAACATAATCTACACCTAAGAAAACCACCTCACCCTGCGGTTCATAGTAACGCCAGGCTTCTTCGAGCTCAGCAGCTTCCTGCTCACAGGGTTTGCACCATGAAGCCCAGAAATTTAACACTACGACTTTGCCTGTTAAGTCATCGAGCTCGATGGTTTCTCCTTCAAAAGTACTCAAACTGAAATTAGGTACCGTATCACCAACAGTGATCGGCCCTTGGCGCGACCGCTGTAAACCCAGGGCCAATAGGACCAATAGGGCAATTAATCCTGCCCACACAATGATTCGCCCCCAGCGGGGGCGTCGGGAATCTTGGGGTTCTTCAGATGAAGTGTCGGTTTCAGGAATGTCTGTGGTCATAGTTATCTGCTTACTTTATCGCTGTTCGGGTCTGTCTACCACGAATCAATCTTAATGAGCAACGCTTGCAGCCTGGATATCATCGGTTTCGCAGCTGCTCCTCTAGACGGGCAGCGTACTGATCGGTATCTACATCTGGTGTTTGTGGATCTTGATCCAACTCCGGCACCGGGCGCTTCCAAGCTTGAAATGCGCGCAATAAGATGTACAATCCAGCCAATATCGCCAGCGGAGGGATAATATAAACTAACCAATTGAGCCCGCGCGCCGGCGGCGACGCCAGCACCCGATCTCCGTACTGCTCCACAAAATACATTTTTATCTGGTCTTCAGTCCAACCTTGATCCAGTTTCTCGCGAATGAGTTCACGCCACTGCGCACAAGCCTGTGTTCCACATACATCGAGCGGGATATTCTCACAGACCGGGCAGTAAAGCTGTTTGGCAATTGCGTTTACCTCATCATCACTTGGAGTACCCGGCAAATCCGATTGCGCAGCCCCAAATGAGCTGAATGCCAAAGTCAATATGAAGCTGGCTAGTAACCCAAATAATTTCGTTTTCATAACCTACCCACCAAGTTTATGGCGAAGTGACCGCTAACTCATGCTTTTGCAGCTGCATAACTTTTGCTGTTTGCGCGCACCTTGCTGACATCCGGGTCTTTATCCGGCCAAGCCGCTATCAAGGTGCCCAAGATGAATACCAATCCACCCAACCACAACCAGTTCACCAATGGGTTGTGATAGATCTTGAAAGTCGCCCCGATTGTTGAGACCGGCTGCCAATCAACGAGCAGGACATAGAAATCATCTTCCCAGGTGCTGCGGACACCCGGAATCGTCATCGGCTGCTGAGATTCATAGTAAAAATCGCGCCGTGGATATAATTCGCCGACAGCGTCCCCATTTTTGTACACCGTTACCACCGCCCGGGCTACATTGCGACCATCCTCTGTATCAAAATTTGCTAACGAGTCATAGGTAAGCTCATATTGGCCTATCAATATGGATTCGCCTTGTGAAATCGTCCCTTGAGTCTCAGTCTGGAAGACCTCGATACCGATAATCCCGATTGCCATCAGTACCACACCCAGATGGATCACATAGCCTCCATAGCGGCGGCGGTTCCTGCCTATTAGCCGCCAGAGCGCCAGCGGTAACGACTCATCCGATTTGCGGTGGCGCGCTAGAGCACCGCGCCAAAACTCGTACACCGTAACCGAAATCACAAATGCACATAACCAGAAGGCCAGTAGCGCTGCGGGTTGGCGGATACCCGCTACCAACACGAGAACGACAACAACCAGCGAGGCAATGACCGGCTTCCACATAGCTCGACCGAGTGTCTTAGCGGTCGAGTGCCGCCAAGCTGCCAGCGGGGCAATCCCCATCAGCAGCAGCAAGCCAGCGAATAGTGGTCCAGTGGCGCGTTCGTAGAACGGCGGGCCGACGGTCACTTTCTGGCCGGTGACAAGTTCGGATATCAATGGGAATATCACACCCCAAAAACAGACAACGAGGATGCCGATAAAGAGCAAATTATTCAGTAAGAACAGTGCTTCCCGTGAAAATACGGAGGTCAGCTGAGATTCCGATTTCAGATCGTTCCACCGATACAACAGTAAGGAAAGGGAAACAATGAATGTAAGACCAATAAAGAAGAAGAACAGCGGGCCAATCGCACTTTGCGCAAATGCATGCACAGAAGAGAGCACGCCAGATCGGGTTAGAAATGTACCAAAGATCACCAGGTCATAGGTCAATATGATCAGCACCATGTTCCAGTGCTTGAGCATGCCGCGTTTTTCCTGGATCATCACGGAGTGCAGGAATGCTGTACCCGTTAGCCAGGGCATAAATGCCGCGATCTCAACCGGATCCCAGCCCCAATAACCTCCCCAGCCCAGCACGTCATATGCCCAACGTCCACCTAAGATCAACCCAAGCGAGAGGAACAGCCAGGCCACCAGCGTCCAGCGGCGGGTTATGCGGATCCAGCGGTCATCCGTACGCCCAGTTACGAGTGCTGCGATAGCAAAGGCATATGGGATTACAAATGAAACAAATCCCAGATAGAGCATTGGCGGGTGGATAATCATCCCCGGGTGGCGCAGGAGCGGGTTCAAACCACGTCCATCAGGCTGCACTAAAAGCTCCGCACCAGCTGGTGGGAACATCGCTACAACTGGTTGACCCATTGGAATGCGCCAGATGCGCATAAAGGGGTTCTCAAAGAAAACAATCATGACCAAGAAGAACGCCAGGGTAATCAAGGAAACGACAATCACCCAGGGGAGAAATTCGCGGTCTCGATCCCATTTCCGCAGGGTCACTGCGGACGCGAATGCTGACATAAGCCAGGTCCAGAAAACCAACGAACCAGCCTGACCGCCCCATAATGCGGTGATCTTTAGGTAAATCGGCATGCTGTTGCTGGTTACAGAGGCCACGTACTCGACCTCATAATTGCCATTCACCAGCAGGAGAATGATGCTGACAGCTGACAAGCTGAGCAAGGGGAATGTCAGCAGCATGGCATTGCGGGCACTATCGACCCAAGCCGGGGCATCCCGGCGAACACCGTATATGGCCGCAACAACCCCATAGATTGCTACCAGCAATGTGATGACTAACGCACCGTAACCAAGGTTCGCGATCATACCCTCTCCATGATATTGATCAAGACGGATATGTCCCGGCTGCATGCCCTTTCAATCTAAGTACAGGGCTCATCCGGAACATATGCGCAAGGATTCTACCAGTATTCGCTAAAAGTATTTGATATCGAAAGAGCGATCAACCCTCACTCTGTTCGGGGACCGCTTCTTCATATTTTGTGGGGCATTTCAAGAGCAGTTCATCAGCCATGAAGACGCCATCTTCAGCCACCTGCCCGGTCATGATCGCTTGAGCCTCATCGCGCAGCAGGTCCGGCATTACGCCGTTGTAAACGACCTGCATTTGTGGTCGCGATGGATCAACAACCGCTTCATGCAGCACAACTGCTAAACCGCCCTGGGCTTCAATTTCCTTATTATCGCCGGGAACGTGAGCAACCACGAATTTCAGGGTTAGCGTTTGCGGGTCGTATTCGATTGAATCTCCGATGACGGCGCCAGATATTCGCAGGTCACGACCGATAACACTCGCTCCTTGTTCCCCAAGCTCTTCTACCGTGAGAAAGTATTGGGCACTGGCTTGTGTGGATGAAATAATTAAATAGACAACCGCCGCGACGATGAGTAAACCGCCGACAATAAACTTAGCGCGACCGGCACTCCCGGATTTCGTGGTTGTGTCTGCACTTTGTTCCATTGGGAATTCTTCCTCCAAAACGAGAT
The DNA here is from genome assembly GCA_041551115.1 of Anaerolineales bacterium. Taxonomy (GTDB): domain Bacteria; phylum Chloroflexota; class Anaerolineae; order Anaerolineales; family UBA4823; genus DAOVXM01. The sequence continues at coordinate 7,225 of JBFENN010000057.1, read as the reverse complement.
GATTGCATGGTCTTCAGCCTTGCCGCCGCCCACAGGAAACACATAGATAGACAACAGGCCCCAGAACCGCTTAAGTCTACTGTATATTTTTACAAATTTAGATTAATGGTCTCTGAGATATAATGCAAGAAAGGATTAGCGTTTTGCTAGAGCTCAATCAAACCGGTTCGGATGGCAAATTTCACCAGCTCGGTGCAGGAATGCAAGTCCAGCTTATTCATGATGCGCTCGCGGTGACGGGCAACCGTTTTGGGACTAATCTCCAGTTTCTCCCCAATCTGGATATTCGTGTATCCTTCAGCAACTAATTCCAGCACTTGTTTTTCCCTCTTGCTCAACACATTCAGGTCTTTTGCTTGCTCCGTGGAGGCTGCAGTGGAAATGGAATCTGATGGCAGTCCCTGCAGCATACGCCGGTAATCTTCTAATAACCAGCGCGCAAGTGTTGGTTGCAAGTACACATTACCTGCGGCCACCGCCCGGATCGCTTCTACCAATTCTTCTGCTGCTGATTGTTTGGTGAGGTATCCTGCAGCGCCCGCAGACATCATTTGAAACAAATACTGCTTATCTTCATGGACGGTCAGCGCCAGGATGCGGATATCCGGATCAATTTCCTTGAGCTTCTTCGTGGCAACCAAACCATCCATCTCTGGCATCGTGATATCCATAATAATGACATCGGGTTCGATCTGCGCGGCCTTCGTGATCGCCTCCTCCCCGGTGGTGGCTTCAGCGACGACTTGCAGACCTTTCTGGGTATCTAAATAAGTCTTCAACCCTGTGCGAACGATATCGTGATCGTCAACCAGCAAGATGCGAATTGTATCCATGTTGATGCTCCTTGTTAACTTCCTCGTTTAATGCTGGCACGATGGCCATCACCGATGTACCTTGCCCTATCGTTGAATCAATGAAAAGCTGCCCGCCGACAGCTTCTACTCGTTCCCGCATGCCGGCTATTCCCCAACCACGTTCGGTGGATGTTTGCGGTTGGTTGCCAATACCAACTCCATCATCACGCACGATCAATGTCACTTCATTGGGCTCATAACTTATGCTTAATTGAGCTTGATCACATTGAGCATGGCGCGCGACATTGGTCAGAGCTTCTTGGGCGACCCTGAAAATGACCGTCTCAACCAAAGGATCCAGCTCCTTGATTTCTCCTTCGGAACTTAGGGTAACTTCTAGTCCGGTACGGGTGCGTTCTTCTTCAATCAAGTATTTAATGCCCGCAATCAATCCAAGATCATCCAATTGAGCTGGTCGTAAATCATGCACCATCCGGTAAATTCCTTGGGACATCTGCCGGTTCAGGTCCTGGAGTCGATCAATCAGCTTGGTCGCCTCGAGAGTCTCAGTTATCGTCGTACGCAAGCTCGCCAGGTCTAGGGAAAGTGCGGTGAGGAACTGAGCGGTTTCGTCGTGCAGCTCGCGCGCGATCCGCGCGCGTTCATCTTCCTGCGCAACAACGATATAGCGTAAAAGCTCCCGGCGCATGGTCTCGCGCTCTAGTAAATCACGCTCACGTTGTACCAGCGCCTCAACTTGCGCTTGCTGGGCGGCAACCATCTCGTTTCGCCGCTCGTGTTCAATCAATTGGCTAGCTCGTAGCAAGCCAAATGTGATCAGAACCGCAAAGGCTGCTCGAAACGCTTGGATCGGTATTCCCACAGTCTGGTAAAAACTGACCGTATTCAGATAGATAGCTGGAAACAAGTCCACTGGTCCAACAAATATTTGGGTAGCTGCATAGAGCCCAAAACCAATCGCGGCTAGTTTGTAGCTGCGCGCCATGCTGTTCCATTGCCGCTCTTCCACCCGTTGGGCTTGCCGCCACAAGGCTAAAGCGGCTAATCCAGCCCCAGGTACTGCCAATAAGTAGCGTGAAAGCGCATCGGCGTCTTCGATCCAGTGTCCCAGTGTGGATTTTTGGGCAATACCAATCAGCAGCACAAAGCAAACATACAGGGCTAGCAATCCCATCCCTAAATACATATACTTCCGCCCGATATCTTGGCCTTGCGGATTGAGGACCTGAATAGCATAAATGACTAGCAAAGAAAAAGAGACAATCAGCAATCCCAACCTGAGGTAATCCATCCCAGTTGGGATCGGTAAGGCAAACCATCTGGCAACCAGAAGACCCATTTCTAACCACTCATGATTGCCGTGGATAATGCCAAAAAATGCCAATGGTAGTAGAATACGGGCATCAACCAACGATGGGTAGCGACCGGCCTCTAGTGACATCACCAGCCCCATGCTGAAGAACGCCAGCCCGTAGATAAAAAAAATGATCACGATGCTGAATTGCTGGTCTATGGCAGCCATGAAAATCGCTTCTCCCGGGGTGGTTCCCGCACGGGGACTTGCAAGGTAGGTATCAAATTGATAAGCGCCTGCTGAAATCGCAAGAGCAGGCAGCAATCCGCTTGTTATCAGAGAACTACCGTTGTTGTATTATATAGCAGATCGTGTGTATTTAGGGTAAAATTCTTGGTGCATATAACCCAAGCATAAATCATGAATTGGGTTTGAGAGACCAAAGTCCCATCTGCAAAGGACATATCATGAGCAAAGTTACCAATTGGATTAAACGTTTCTTCTTCCCACCTACCGGATCACCGCGGTGGCTCCGGATTCTGCCGTACGCCGTCTTGGGGATATTAACGATCATGCTGCTCACAGCCAGCGTATATGCATGGGAATACACCAACTCGCCACCATTTTGCGGTGAAACCTGCCATACCATGCCACCAGAATATACTTCCTACCTGACTTCGCCCCACGCGCGTGTCGACTGCGTGGATTGCCATATCGGGAAAGGTTTTCTAGCCGAGCGGGTAACTCGTAAGGCTGGTGATATGCGGCACGTCATCGCGACGACTTTCAATACCTACGAATTTCCGATCCGGGCCGACCAACTGCGCCCCGCCCGCGAGACATGCGAAAAATGCCACTTCCCGGAGAAATTTTCCGACGACAGCTTACGTGAGATCAAACAGTTCGAATCGGATAAATACAACACCCTGATGACAACCTACTTGGTCGTAAAAACTGGCGGTGGTAGCGCACGCCAGGGCTTGGGTCGTGGTATCCACTGGCATATCGAGAATCAAATTGATTACCTGCCAAGCGACCCCGAAGATCAAGAAATCCCTTATGTCCGGGTTTTCGAGAACGATGGGTCGATCACGGAGTATATCGATATTGAAGCAGATATTGACCCTCAGACAATCAATCCTGATGATCTTAAACAAATGGACTGCATCACTTGCCACAACCGCATTACCCATCTGGTTAATACACCAGAAGCCACCGTCGATGCGCTGATGAACCGCAACATTATTGATCCCGAGATCCCAGAAATCCGCCGCATCGCTGTTGATACCTACAGTCAGGTATTCGATACGACGGAAATGGGCATCCAAGCACTTTCCGGAATAGATGGTTTTTACAAAACGTATTATCCTGACTACTATGCTGAAAATCAGGACAAGATAGCCACTGCCGTTGCAGCCCTCCAGGACGCGTATGGGAACAGCGTCTACCCCGAACAAAACTCTGACTGGACCACCCATTCCAATAATATTGGCCATAAGGATACGCCGGGCTGCTTCCGCTGCCATGATGGCAAACACTTGAACCCTGAGCAGGAGGCCATCCGTTTGGAGTGCAACCTGTGCCACTCCATCCCTGTTGTCGCTGGTCCGGACGAGTTTGTCAGTGAAATCGAGATCAGCCGCGGCCCAGAACCCGAGTCCCACCTCAATGCCAATTGGATTACGATGCACCGGGATGTATTTGACCCGACTTGTGCCAACTGCCATACGACGGATAATCCCGGGGGGACAGATAACACTTCATTCTGCTCCAACAGCGCCTGTCACGGCAGCGTTTGGGAATATGCTGGCTTCGATGCGCCCGCCTTGCGCGAGATACTCCTATCACAAATGCCGCCTGCACCTACCCCTGAACCAGCCCCTGACGACGCCCCTTTGACATATGATGCCGTTATCCAACCGTTATTTGAGGTGCGCTGCGGGACTTGCCACGGAGACGCTCCTATGGCAGGGCTCAACCTGACCACCTATGCGACCACGATGGCGGGCAGCGACAACGGTCCCGTGATCATGCCTGGCAGTCCAGAAGAGAGCGTCTTAGTCCAAGTTCAAACCGGTGATCAGCGTCACTTTGGCCAATTCACGCCCGAAGAGTTGCGCCTGGTTATCGAGTGGATTGCTGATGGAGCTCCGGAGTAATTGCCTGTTCTCAATTGCTGGCTCGAAACAGCGTCCAATCAACCCATACCCACTGTCAGCAGATTGCCGGTGTTCAAGGACTGCAACCAACACACCATCCTAATTGCCTGTTTTATCGTTCCTTTGCTGGCAATGCTGATCGCTGTAAACTAATCGGTAGAGTCTGGAATGGTTTCATGATCCACATATTGAGTGGAAATCTCACAAAGTCTGAATATTAATGGTGCTGCTGCATCATCATTTGTTGGTTTGCGACAGGAGGAGTTATATGAGTGAAGATAATCAGGTCAGTCGAAAAAATTTTATGGAAGTTGCGATCTGGTCGATTGGCGGTGTGATTGCGCTTGGAATGACCATCCCTGCCCTAGCCTACTTGATCGGTCCGGCAATCCGGAAAGTCCAAGAACAGGTTTGGATCCGGTTGGGCTCGGTAGCAAAAGTGGAGATCGGTATACCAACGCTGTTCAAGGTAAAAATAGAGCAGCGCACAGGCTGGATCGTTAACGAGGAAGAGCTCTCGGTCTATGTACTCACCGAAGATGGTCGCAGCTACATCGCTATGTCCAATATTTGCACCCATCTTGGCTGTCGTGTCCGCTGGATCGCCCAGCAAGATGGATTCTTCTGTCCTTGTCACAATGCGGCTTTTGACAAAGAAGGTGAGGTTGTCTCAGGCCCGCCACCCGAACCGCTTGAGAGGTATGAAGTGAAAATTGAAGACAATCAGCTGTACATTTTGGGAGGCTAACATGGCTACTCGACTCGGAAACTGGATCGATGAACGGATGGGCTGGCGCACAGTCTGGGACGCTATCTTCCTGCGAAAGATCCCTAAGGTAAACTGGTTTTATACCTTGGGCAGTGCCTCCCTGTTCGTCGCCTTGAACCAAGCCATCACGGGTATCCTGTTGACAATTTACTACGTGCCAACCCCCGACCACGCCTATGACAGCGTCCAATTCATCACAACGGAAGTCCCGGCTGGTTGGCTGATTCGCGGTTTGCACCATTGGGGAGCTAGTGCAATGGTGGTGCTGGTTGTCCTGCATATGCTGCGGGTCATTTTTTATGGCGCCTATAAATTCCCCCGCGAGATCACCTGGATGACGGGAGTCGTCCTGCTGATCCTGGTGATTGGGTTCGGGTTTACCGGCTACCTGTTGCCATGGGATCAAAAAGCTTATTGGGCAACAACCGTCGGTACCCGCATTGCCGGTACACCGCCATTGATCGGCGACACGATTCTACGGATCGTGCGCGGGGGTGCAGATCTCTCTGCGATAACGTTAGCACGCTTCTTTGGTGTGCACGTCTGGGTCCTGCCTGCTGCTTTAATACTAGTACTAGCTTTCCATTTGTACTTGGTGATCCGCAACGGTATATCTGAAATGCCGAAAAAGGGAGAGTAGGGCATGAACCAAAAAGAAAAAGAAGCTTACCTTGAAAAGTATGCCAATGCCAAGAAAAAAGGCTTCCCTTTTTATCCAAATATTATATTTAAGGACGCCGTTGTTGCCTTGGTGGTGTTTTTGATCTTGGTAACCCTGGCGTACTTTGTGGGTGCACCCCTAGAATCAAGAGCCGATCCAGCCGACACATCCTACACCCCCAAGCCAGAATGGTATTTCATCTTCCTATTTCAGCTGCTGAAATACTTTCCGGGCAGCTTGGAAGTCTTAGGAGTTGTCGTGCTGCCCACATTGGTAATTCTCCTTTTGTTTGTGCTGCCTTTTTTGGACCGCAGCCCGAAGAGGAATTATGCCGGACGCCCCATCGTCATCGCGGTAACCACCGTTATGGTCATCGGGATTGTGTTCTTGACAATCCAATCTATACGTGAGGCACCCCCACCGGCCGAGGCGGCTGAGGGGGATCAAGTCGCCGCATTGTATGCGAAGAACTGCGCCACCTGCCATGGCCCAAGCATTAGTTTACCCCCCGATACCAACTTGCATCTGATTATAGCTGAGGGCAATCATGAAGGGATGCCTGCCTGGAGCGCTGACCTAACGACCGACCAGATTGACGCGCTGGCTGGTTTTATTGCCTCACCCGGAGGCAACCAGCTCTATACCGATAATTGCAGCGCATGCCATGCTATTACCGATCTGGTAGCAGGCAACCCCCTCGACCTGAAGAACGCTTTGGAGCAGGGTGCAAATTTTCCACCACACAGCGATGTTGAACTCCCGGATTGGAATGAAGCCATCTCAGCTGAAAATAGAACCGTGCTGCTCAATTTCTTAATTGCACCGGATGGTCAGCGCTTATACGCAATTAACTGTGCCCCTTGTCACGGGCAATCCGTGGCATATGCTGGCGAAGAGGGCAATCTTAGCCAAATTATCAGTGCTGGTGGTTTGCACCTGGAAATGCCACCCTGGCAGGAGAGATTAAGCGACACCGAAATCGATACACTCAGCAAGTATGTCGTCGATCCAACCGCTGCACCCGCAGGCCAGGCTTTATTCCAAACCTATTGCGCTGCTTGTCATGGGGAGCGGATACCGAGCGCGGTAGATATTGCCGCCGCCCGTGAAACAATAGCAGCCGGAGGAAGCCACCAGACCATGCCAGTGTGGGGCGAGGTGCTTACGCAGGAACAGCTAGACGCCCTGGTCAGCTATACCTTGAATACCGCCAAAGGTACTTCCCTGGAAGTCGGTCAAAACCTGTTCGCCGCTAACTGTGCGATCTGTCATGGCGATTTCGGTGAAGGCGGCCTAAACCCGGCTCGCCCCGGCGATGTCATCGCCCCGATCAGCACCTCCGAATATCTAAAAACCCGTGATGATTTCACGCTGCAGGCAATCATCGCCCAGGGTCAGCCGAATTTTGGTATGTCGCCCTTCGGAAGCGCCTTTGGCGGTCCATTGGACGACGATGAGGTGGATGCAATCGTCGCCTACATTCGCGCCTGGGAGAGCAATCCGCCTGTTGAGCTGCCCCCGGAGATC
>JBFENN010000056.1:0-18685 GCA_041551115.1 Anaerolineales bacterium | reverse complement strand
AATAGTACAGCAAGAATCTCTAGCTGAGGTATGGATGGCGATCTTGTACCATTTTCGTAATCCACATAATGATCAACAGATACACCTATCGTATCAGCTACAGGTGATAGATCTAGACCAACTGTCATCCGTGCGCTTTTGATCAGAACTGCCAGCTTTTTTTTCCTCACTGAAATTGCTGCTGCGTTATTCACCATCATCACACCTATTGGATCGTTTTGATAAATGTTTTGCTAGATACCATTTTCCGGTGTTTTGGGTTCACCCAGATACCATAATCACGAAATCACTGGAATGATATTGCTAGACATTATAGCAGAATCTCTTATCTGCCCGTGAGGTATGATATCCAACTTCTGATGCTCAGTGCTAACACGATTGTCAATACTCAATATTATCCTTCTACCGTCGGAGGCATCGTGTATCCAAGACCTGACCGGGTCACAATATGCTGGGGATTTTTTGGATCATCCTCAAGTTTTTGTCTGAGACGTGAGATACTCACCCAGAGAATTTCTTTATCCTCACCATATTCCGGACCCCATACATTCGTTAATAGCTCCTCAGAACTCAATACTTTCCCAACATTGTGAGCAAATTGGAGCAATAACCGATACTCTGTAGCCGATAGGAATACGATCCGGTCATTTCTAAATACCTCTGCACGTGCGAAATCGATACGCAAATTACCGTGATCGAAAACTGATTGCTGAGTTCCGCCAGAGGTCTTCACCCGACGCAGGACAGCTCTGACTCTCGCCAGCATTTCAGTCGCCGAAAAAGGCTTGATGATGTAATCATCAGCCCCGAGGTCAAGACCCCGGACGCGGGCATTCTCCTCACCACGAGCTGTCACGATAATGATTGGGACATTGGAAAATTCCCGAATCCGGTCACAGGCTTCAAAACCATCGAGAACTGGCATCATAACATCTAAGAGAACCAATTCGGGTTGTTTCGTAGCAACGAGATCAACAGCTTCCTGACCGTTCGTTGCCTTTACGACTTGGTATCCTTCTGTGACAAGATTTGCCTCCATAAGTCGTAAATAACGCGGTTCGTCATCAACAATTAATACGCGCGCACTCATGTTTCACTCTCCCTTAAAGAAATCGAATTTTCAGTAGTTGATTGTTTTAGCGGTAGCTTGATATTGAAAGTTGTTCCTTCACCCAGCACAGATTGAACAGTAATTTCACCGTGATGAGCTTCAATGATCCGCCTGCTGATGAACAAACCCAATCCGGTCCCACGAACAGACATATTATCAGAAGGAACTCGGAAAAATCGCTCAAAGATACGATCAATATATTCTGGAGGGATACCAATACCTTGGTCTGTAACACTGATATAGGCATAATCCTCATCTGCGGTTTGAGTAATCTCTACTGGGCAGCTTGGTGCATACTTCATTGCGTTTGATATAAGATTATCAAATACTTGTGCAAGGCGGGTTGCATCTGCCTGGAGCTGCAAACCCGGGGAATTCAGATCCAAGACAATCTTAAAATCGTCTCCGCGCACAGCAGCTCTTTGCTGCATGTCTTTCAGGAAGGTATCGAGTTTTACTGGTTGAAAGCTGAGTCTTAATGTTCCTGCTTGAAGCCTAGAAGAATCCATAAAGTTCTCGATCAGCTCTTTCAACCGATCTGCTTCCTCATCAATAATTGTGAGGAATTCATGCCGGGTTGTTTCATCCCAATTCGCATCTTCACGCATTAGAGTCGTAGCATAGCCTTTGATAAACCCGAGCGGTGTCAACAGTTCGTGCGATATGGTTGCAATAAAGTCTTCCTGAAGACGATCTAGTCTTCTTTCAGCCTCTAGGATCCCAACCCGCTCTGCCAGATACTTGCGTCCAAGCAGTTGTGCGACATGCACAGCGATAAACTCTGATAAGCGAATTTGATCAGGCTTAAAAGATGGTCCCCCGTACCTAACGAATACGAGCGCTCCCATTGAATCTATCCCCCATTGTAGTGGCAAACCTAAGGAGTACCTCAGATGGGTACGATCTTCAGCAGCATCGCCGATTTGCTCTTTTAATATCATCACTTGACTAGTTGTCAATGCTTGTTTAGCTGTATTCTCTCCCCAAACCAAATTCGCTTCTTGAGATCTTCCTCTCCCGATAGTACGTGCATAGGTCGGCTCGAGCGTGTCCTTCTCACTTTGAACATAGAGGACCATATTATCAAAAATAAATACTGGACGGGTCAAGCGGATGATTTCTTCCAACGCCGATTCCATGTCTCTCGCACGTGCTACCGACCGACTTATTGCATATACGGCTTGCAGCTCTTCGGGGCGGAGGGTACCGGTTGTTTTCGTCTCTTGCTCAAACATAGTAGATCACTTTGCTGCTTTATCAGTTGAAACTGGTAGTGAGAAACTGAACTTTGAACCTTGTCCTTCTAGTGAAAAGACTGTTATTTTGGATGTATGTGCTTCGACAATTTGGTTTGCTAAAGCCAATCCAATACCCGTTCCATTATATCTACGAGTTGAACTCCCATCTAATTGATGGAAGGGTTCAAATATTTCAGTTTGACGATCAATTGGTATTCCGATACCAGTGTCACTCACACTTATAGTGACCACATTATTTGTATTCGCCACATTGACATCAACACAGCCACCCTGAGGCGTGAATTTAATTCCATTATCGATCAATTGGGAAACCACCCAAAGAAGTTTATCATAATCACCCTGTACCGCAGGCAAATCCGGATAAGCATTGATTGTAAGGGCGATATCTTTGTTGCGGGCTTTGTGTTCTGACTGCTGAACTGCATTTCTCGCAATTGCTGTTAAGTTGATCGCATCCCAGCGTATTGTGAGTTCATTACGGGCTGCAAGTGAGAACTGGATCAAATCCTCGATTAATGCCTCTAGATGTTCCTCCGCTTTTGTTATAGCCTTGATTGCTTCAGTTTGAGAGTCAGTAAGCTCTCCGAGACTGCCTTCAAGCAAAACCTCCAGGTAACCACGTATATGAGTCAATGGTGTCCTGAGTTCATGGGAGATTGAGGATATGAAATTTGATTTGAGCTGATTAAGCTCAGTCAATTTTTTAAGTGCTGTTTGAAGCTCGGCAGTTCTTTCTTGAACTCGCCCATCAAGCTCCAAATTCGTTTGTTTTAAAGCTGACTGCAACAGAAGAATCTGGACTGTTATAGCTTGATCGAGGGCATCCGTAGAGATGAAACCAAGCTCAACTAGTGCTTGACCGATGAGAATCGGATTACCATCATCTTTACGTTGTCGTTGATAAGACAGCCCTTGTTCTAATTCTTTATGAGTAAGAATGCCCTTTTCTATGAGGAAATCCCCCAACCTTGGGACAAGGATCTCTGGTTTCATCGGAGTCCCCATCGGAACTTGCAGTGGTAGCTTGATCTCCCGTTCTGCCATCACAGCTGCATAGGCGAGGTTTACTCCACAATATCGACATAATGTTACTTCCGAATCAACCTTATTACCACAATGGGGGCAAGAGAGCAATAAATTCATCATTAAGATATTCGTAATTATGGATTCGTTAAATTTACGCACTTGACATAGTTGCAAGTTATTGTCCAACCCCCAACACTTTTGCAATAATCCCATTGAATATACCTGTAAAGTGTTTGTAAGGTAGCCTAACCCGGTTTTGTAGCATAATTTAGGCAACGATTTCGAGATGGATTGCTTTGGTTTTAACAACACAGCAGTACAATCGAAAAATATCGATTTGAGGATTTCATTGGCAGAAGACATCGAATATACAAATGTGCTTATCATTGATGGTGATGCATCGATGACTGAAATGCTGCGGTTGATACTAGAACCGAATGCATTTAAAATATATGCCGAGAATTCAGGACCCGCAGGCATAGAATCAGCTCGCAGCCTTGACCCAGATATCATAATTCTCGATCTGCTTATGCAAGGGATGGATGGTTGGGATATATGTCACAAGATACGCGAGTTCAGCAATGTGCCAATTCTAGTCCTATCTGCCGTTAATAAACCTGATTATGTCGCCAAAGCCCTAGATAATGGAGCAGATGATTACCTGCTTAAACCAATGCCTAGCAACGTGTTGATTGCACACTTGAAGAATCTCACACGCAGAGCAAAGGCTGAGCAAAGTGGAGCTGATAGAAGCTACAAATACTCCAACGCTTGACATGATCCGGTTAGGACTTCATCTATAAGCATCAATTGGGTGAGGGCAGTCAATTGGGAAGATATCTCCAGCAAGGATAATAAGCTGGAGTTTTACATTTTAATCCATATGACCATTAACTGATATTGGCTTGCTTATAAAAATGCCAGATCTTAATTGATAAGTTGCAGTCATATCGATTAGAATATAAGAAAATCTCTTGGAGGCATGATTGTGCAAACATGTTCGCTCTGCTACCATCAATCTCCTGATACGGCGCAGCATTGCGTTGAGTGTCAAGAGGATCTAACAACATCATCCGTTTCGGCAATAACCCTGGAGAGGTTTAAAAACAATCCGCGGGTTAAGAATATCCGCCTGATATCCGCTCATGATTGTTGTCCAGCTTGTGCAGAAGCTTCCCAGACATATGATAAAGATGTAGCACCTCACTTACCAATTGAGGGATGTTCTCACAGTTTAGGTTGCCGCTGTTTTTATGAACCGATGCTAACTGAAATATATCCCTAACTTATTATATCTACCAGGATTTAGCACTACAATTGAGAAATCAACCTAGAATGGTGTCAATTGCAACCCAGGGACTTGTGGGTTCCCATCATGAATGTAGATTTCATCATTCATATAATGGGTGATTGAAATACAGGTAAAGGTTTAAACAAGTAACCGGGAGCGGGCAAAATTTATAGCATCTTCCCTGGTTATTATCTCCCCCAATACCTGCGCCTCTTTTATCTCGGCTAATAATCTGCCAATCTGTGGACCTGGTTCCAACTCAAGCTCATCTATTAGATCTCGGCCATTAACCAATATAGGCGGAGTTATACTATCTTCAGCTTTTTCCCACCACGCTTCCAATAAAATCCGCACAACTTCTAGCTGACGAGTCCATACATCTTCCATCAATGCTGGTCCATAGGCTGCCCAAGTATCTGCTAATGCAAGTAGACAAATATCTACCCCTGCCACACCAGTATCCTTAAAAAAGCGATAAACGGCTTTCTTGGTGGGCCCTTTGGGTGTCATAGCAAGCAAGATGGGTCTTAGGTGATTCTTAGCCACAACTACCAACCGATCAGTTTCACGTCGGCTGAGCCGAAATTCTCTTGATCTCTCAAGGACCAAATCAGCACTGCATTTCTCATGACCGATAAAACGTATGCGCCCATCTTTTGCAACAGTTCTTGTAAACGGTTTGCCCACATCGTGGTAAAGAGCACTTATCCAGAGTATGCTCCCTAATGATCTGTCTGGAACGATTGCTGTATTCAGGTGCTTATTTATCTGGTCTCGAAACCTACCAAGGTTAAGGGTGAACATTCCACCAGCGAAACTTGAAGCAAGCTCCTCATTATGTTCTGGAGATAACAAAGCTATTATCATTTTCAAACGTTCAATTACATGTAAGGTATGAGCCCAAACGTCTTCATGATGTGGTGAAGATTGGGTAACCCCTTTCAATACTTGAAGCTCAGGAAATAGTTGTTCTATAACCCCTAACATATCCAAAGCGCGCAATGATGTATGTGGGATACGTCCTGTGAGAATGCGTAGAAACTCATCCCTTATCCGTTCAGGTGATACTCTTCCCAACATGGATGTACTGGCTCGCATCATTGCCAATGTACTCGGTTGAATATGGAAATCGCCCATCGCAGCTAAACGGACCCCTCTTAAGATTCTAAGAGGATCTTCTTGAAAACTCGTCGAAGTGCAAGAGCGAATAATCTTATTCTTTAAGTCAACTACTCCTCCCAGAGGATCATAAGTTACTTGAGGGTCATTAACATCCACAGCAATAGCATTGATTGTGAAATCTCGTGCCAATAAATCGCTGGTCAAATCTGGTCCACGCTGTACAGAAAAATCTATGACAAATTTCTCGGAATTATCAAGACTCAATAACACTCGTCCTGTGTCATGTTCTGTATCTAAGGGGTAGAACGCCCCACCTAGGCGATTCGCGACTCTACGCGCAATAGTTATTGCGCCAAATGGAACAACAATATCCAAGTCTCGAATCTGACACCCCATTAGTGCATCTCGAACTGCACCACCAACCAAATACGCTTCTTGATCATGAGGCAAAGCTTTGCGAATTTGATTTAAGACTGGGGTAAATGTTAATGGTGTTTGAGGCGGAACGTACTCCACTAGAAATGATTCCTTGAATCGCGCAGTCTTTGCTAAACTAAATGCCTGTTCTGGTGTACCCCCTTGCCCTACGATTTTATCTCCAACAAAGGCGACCCAACGACCCGCATATGGCTGTAAGGTATCAGGAAATTCTCCCTTGTCCTTTCTGGTGGAGGATCGAGGGTGATCTGTGTCGTTGTTACTCATACACCCGGATAGAAAAAATGGAAATAGATTAATCTGGGGGTTGGTAACGATTAGGGTTTACTGCTCCGATAAAAGGGAGATTGCGGTATAGTTCATCGATATCCAACCCATAGCCAAACACAAATTTATCAGGAATTCGAAATCCATAATAATGGATTGGCACCTGTACCTCCCTGCGCTCAGCTTTATCAAGCAAAGTGCAAACTTTCAACGAGCGTGGGTGCCGGGTTCCCAGAAATTCTAACACTGTAGCTATCGTGTACCCGCTGTCGACGATGTCTTCTACCAAAAGTACCTCTCGATCATGGATATCTTCCTGAAGATCAAGTGTTATCCGTACTTGACCCGTAGTCTGTCTAGCCCCTTTGCCATAAGACGATACTGCCATAAAATCAATGCTGTTTGGGATTGAAAGCTGTCTGGTCAGATCGGACAAGAACATCACCCCACCTCGTAATATACATATTAGATGAGGAATCTTTCCTGCGTAATCACGGGATATTTCCACTCCCAATTCTGCAATACGTTCCTGCAACGCATCGGTCGGGATCAGTATCTCATCAAGGAATTCATGATAATCTTGCATATTTAATCGCGCGGCACAATGTGGTGTTCCCGACAGCGTGCCTCATACATCTCTGAAGCACCAACCACTACTACTGGCTCATTATAGTGAGCAGGACGCCCATCAACTAAGCGCTGGGTCCGGGAAGCAGGTTCTCCACATATCATGCAAATGGCATGAAGTTTACTCACACGTTCAGCTTTTGCCATCAACTCAGGCATAGGACCAAATGGTTCTCCACGGAAATCGGTATCTAGACCAGCAACAATCACACGCATACCTTGGTCAGCAAGTTCTTGGGAGATATCAATGATCTCAGAACTGAAAAATTGAGCTTCATCAATCGCAACAACTGTTGTGTTGTCAGGTAATCTGGCAGGAATGTCACGGGCGTCCATGATTGGGATCGCATCAAAAGCACTTCCAGCATGGGAAGTTACTTTTTCAATAGAGTAGCGATCATCGATAACCGGTTTATAGACCTGAACGATCTGGCGTGCAATAGTTGCCCTTCGCAATCGCCTGATTAATTCATCCGTTTTTCCACAAAACATTGATCCGGTTATGATTTCTATTGATCCAGTATGATGTTTCATATGGCTCCTTATCAGCCACCAAATTGATTTACAGGGCATTTACAATTGTATATTAAATTCTACCATCATAACATTTTTTGGATGAGGTATTCGCTATCACATAAAAAACAACCACTCATATAATGATGAGTGGTTGGCAATTCAATCTAAATTAAGCAAAAATATTATTAAGCAGTTAACTGTTCGCTAGCTTCTGGGATTTGATAACCCAATTGGCGGAGTCGTTTCTTCAGATCAGACAACGATTTTCGTCCAAATCCATCAATTGCGAGTAAGCTACTTTCCCCAGCCTCTAACTTCGTTAGTGCGTCGCCACATGTCTCAACTCCAGCTTTTGATAATGCATCAAGCGATCGACTGCTCAGCTCTAATTCTGCAAGAGGGCGCTCAGGCGACACTCTTTCAGCTTCACGAGCTTCGATCTCATCTAAGTGTTTTTTACGTGCATCAAGCTTTCGATAGAAGCGATCCACTTGTCCTTCGCTATCTACGATACGCTGCTCGCCAGTGAAAAACGGGTGGCATTTTGAACAGACATCGGTATTGATTGCCTTCAGCGTAGAGCCAGTTGTCCAGGTATTCCCGCAGGCACAAGTTACTTTAGCTTCAGGATAATAGGTGGGATGTATTTCCTGTTTCATAAGGATTGAACCTCTTATTTATACATAATATCCCAAGATAAACGAAATGGTTATCTCAGATAATCTTCATGAGTAATTATTAGTTGCCTTCAGCAGGCACGACGCTCACCCGCTTACGATCATCACGAACCGTCTCATAAACCACGATCCCGTCAACAGTAGCAAATAACGTATCATCTTTTCCCTTGCCCACGTTCTCGCCTGGTTTTATTCGGGTTCCACGCTGACGAACTAAGATATTCCCAGAGCGCACTTTTTGTCCGCCGAATATTTTCACACCTAATCGCTGTGATTGACTATCACGTCCATTGCGGCTAGAACCGCCACCTTTTTTGTGAGCCATGAATTCCTTCCTATTCTTCCATAATCGAGTTAATACGTAAGCGGGTGTATTTCTGGCGATGCCCCGATTTTACTCGATACCTTATCCGAGGTTTGTATTTGAATACGATAACCTTTGGGCCACTGAAATGTGTTTCGATTGTTGCCTGGACCTTCGCACCATCCACGAATGGTTTACCAACAACAACCTTTCCTTCATTTGAAATCAACAAGACATGTGCTAGATCAATTTGATCGCCAATGTCGCTAGAATAGCGATCTACATCGATCGTTTCGCCTTCAATCGCTTTATATTGCTTACCACCATCTTCTAATATTGCGTATTTCATTAATCATCCTCCAATCTTCACTTCACCACAAATACCGCGCATATCATCGAGAGCAGATTTGAGGGGAAGTTGGAGACACATAAATTTACCCCAGCCTAGATGCTGCCGGGGCAGTGCGAGTAAAAATTATACCGGGTAACCCCACACCTGTCAATGTAAATCGCATCTTTGCAGATAACAAAATATTATTACTTTTCATTTATAAGTACACCGCACCTTACTCGTTAACCCAGCCCGGATGGAATACTCGAATTGGGACTACTCTAGTGGTATACTATTCTGTTGGATTGCTATCATAACATTATATTAGGAGAATAGTCATGACCAATAAAAAATGGGTGTACCTGTTCAACGAAGTAGAGCAGGCTGAGGAAAGTGTTGGTGGGAATTGGGAGGCAGTTCGATCTCTCCTCGGAGGAAAAGGAGCCAACTTAGCCGAGATGACCCGCATCAATGTTCCTGTGCCACCAGGCTTCACCGTTACAACAGAAGCCTGCAATGCATATCTGGAAGTTGGCGGGAATTTCCCGGGTGATATGTGGGAGCAAGAGCTTGAGGCCATAAAATCAATTGAAAAGCAAACCGGGAAAGGATTCGGCGAACCTAACAATCCTCTACTAGTATCCTGCCGCTCCGGGGCAAAGTTTTCCATGCCGGGGATGATGGATACCGTCTTGAATTTAGGATTAAACGATGAAACTGCGCGGGGGATGGTTAAGCTCACAAATGATGAACGCTTCGTTTATGATTCCTACCGCCGTTTAGTCCAGATGTTTGGATCGGTTGTACTAGATATTCCGGATGAAGCTTTTGAAAAAGTACTTGATGAATATAAAACTGACAAAGAAATCAAATCAGATACCGATCTCTCGGCTGAAGATTGGAAAATATTAACAAAAGAATTCCAGGAAATTATCCACAAACATAAAGGATTTGATTTTCCACAGGATCCTTATGAGCAATTGCGTTTGGCAACCGAAGCTGTATTTAAATCATGGAACGGAAAACGAGCGATTGATTACCGTAACGCTGCAGGTATCTCGCACGATCTTGGCACAGCAGTAAATATTGTCACCATGGTCTTTGGAAATATGGGCTGGAATTCTGGAACAGGGGTTGCTTTCACTCGCGATCCTGCCAATGGTGATAAGATAATCTACGGGGATTACCTGCTTAATGCTCAAGGAGAAGATGTAGTGGCAGGTATTCGGAATACTAAAAAGATCGAAAACCTCGCCAACGACTTACCCGAAGCCTACCAGGAATTTCTGGAGATTTGCGACAAACTGGAGGCACATTATGCAGAGATGCAGGATGTCGAATTCACGATTGAAAATGGCAGACTATGGATGCTGCAAACCCGTGATGGAAAACGAACTGCAAAATCTGCAGTGAAGATCGCTGTCGATATGGCAGAAGAAGGTTTGATCACGAAGGATCAAGCCGTGCAGCGAGTTTCTCCAAGTCAGGTTGATACACTTCTGCACCCTCAATTCGACTATGAGGCCAAGCTCGAGGCAGAAAATGCTGGTAAGCTCTACGCAAGCGGTGTAAACGCATCCCCTGGAGCTGCAGTCGGTCAAGTGTATTTCGATGCTGACACTGCTGAGCGGATGGCAAAGGAGGCCGGGCAAGATGTAATCATGGTGCGGCCTTTTACAAAACCTGATGATGTGCACGGGATGTTAGCTTCGAAAGGGATCTTAACTAGTGAAGGGGGCGCGACCTCACATGCTGCAGTTGTCGCCCGCCAGTTTGGTGTCCCTTGTATCGTAGGTGCAGCAGCCATACGCATCGACTTAGAAAATCGCGTGATGAAAGCGAGGGAGATAACTGTCAATGAAGGCGATGTGATTTCTGTTGATGGTACTACAGGAGAAGTATTTATTGGCGAGATCCCAACGAGCGCTCCGACCCTCGAAGAGCAAACCGACTTAATGACATTACTAACCTGGGCGGATGAAATCAGCGCAAGACCTGGCATCCGCAAAGCAGCTGATGGCTGGCCAACAACTGGACTCCAAGTTTGGGCGAACGCAGATTATCCAGCTGATGCCCGCCGAGCTCGCTCATACGGTGCTGTCGGAATTGGTCTTTGCCGGACTGAGCATATGTTCTTCGAGCCTGAGCGCTTACCCATTGTTCAACGCATGATCCTCGCAGACAGTAGCGAAGAGCGGAAAGCCGCGTTAGATGAACTTCTACCTTACCAGAAATCCGACTTCCAGGGCTTGTTTGAAGCTATGGATGGCTATCCAGTCATCATCCGACTGATTGACCCACCATTACATGAATTCCTCCCGTCTTATGAAGAAACCCTTGAAGAGGTCATCACAATGCGAGTGAAGGGTGAGATTGAGGGATTGGATGAAAAAGAAGAACTCCTAACTAATATCAAGAATTTGCATGAGAGCAATCCAATGATGGGGCTGCGGGGCATC
The DNA here is from genome assembly GCA_041551115.1 of Anaerolineales bacterium. GTDB lineage: Bacteria > Chloroflexota > Anaerolineae > Anaerolineales > UBA4823 > DAOVXM01. Next base: position 7,257 of record JBFENN010000056.1, on the reverse strand, counting down.
CGTCTAAGTATCGTAATGCCCGAGATTGTTGAGATGCAGGTAAGAGCGATATTTGAAGGTGCTGCAGATGCAACTCTCAATGGAGCTCACGCCAAACCTGAAGTAATGATCCCTTTGACAGGTCATGTAAATGAACTTAATGTGATTCAACCACGCCTAGTTGAAATAGCCAAATCAGTCATGAACGAAAAGGGTGTTAATTTTCCATATAAATTTGGTACGATGATTGAGATACCTCGTGCGGCCGTGACTGCAGCGGAAATTGCAGAGGTTGCTGAATTCTTTTCTTTCGGTACAAACGATCTGACTCAGATGACCTATGGCTACAGCCGTGATGATGCGGAGCGTAATTTCCTACTGAATTATGTGGAGGATGGAATTCTTCCAGAGAATCCTTTCCAAACAATTGATCGTGATGGTGTTGGTAGGCTGATGGACATTGCAGTTCGGGATGGTCGTTCTACTCGAGTTGACCTTGAAGTTGGGATATGTGGCGAGCATGGGGGAGACCCCAGCTCGATTGAGTTCTGCTACCTCATCGGCAATAACTACGTAAGCTGCTCCCCTTTCCGCGTTCCTATTGCCAGACTTGCTGCAGCACAAGCTGCTCTGAAGCATAAGGTGGATTAAGTAGGGACGCAATAATAACTACAGAGCGTACATTATCAACAGGGAGATGCACATGCACCTCCCTGTTTTATATTAACCATTTATATATATCTGAATATTTCGATGGCTAAGTGTAACCTAACGATGGTATCCAACCATACTCTGATATCTAATTTATAAGGTTGGTAATTCAACTTGAGAATACCTGGTATTCACTTTCCTGTCGCAAGAATGTCTCCCAACAAGTTGCCATTCAACAACACCTTTACAGTTTTTACCCCCGGGAATTGGCGAATCGTTGTCCAAACCTGTGCCCGTACACGGCTATCATCACAACGATCACCTGAACGGACGTAAGTACCGACTAAATTCACCTCAACATACCCTGAGAAATCTTTATATTCCACGCTTTGAACCTGGAAATTGGAACGGAAGATAGGGTTATATAGGCTGCCGATAAATTCACGCTTGTACAACAAACGCTTTACCGCGCTGGTGACATCAGCTTCGACATCACCTGTTCGCCAAGCCCCAGTATTTGCACGGATCAAGCTATCACCGCAGGAAACTGGTCCACCAGTATCAAGCTGGATGTAATACACATAAACTGCATCTTCACCTGAGGGGGTTGCAGGGATTGGTGTCTCCGTGGCTGTACTGCTCGGAGTCGGGGTCTCAGTAGGCAGTGTCGTTGAGGTAGCTGAGGGTATTGAAGTTGTTGTTGCTGTCTGAGTTGTTGTGGGGATTAGGGGAGTCGTTGTCGCGAGAATTTGTGATTTGGTTGCTGTCGACTGGAAAGTAGTAGGCGTAAGCGCCTCGAATTGATCTGTGCTGTCAGCACAGCCCGGTGATGCAGCTAGGGCGATAACGATGCCCAATATAATAAAGAACGAAGAAATATTATTTCTTACCACACAAATTCGATCCAAGCTGTTCGCCGATCACCCAAGTACTGATGACCAGATCACTTGTCATTTGACACTCTATCCCCAAAGGGGATACCGTTCAAGTATATATTTGTAGCTCGCACACCACGGAATTGGCGAACCGTAGTCCATACTTGCGCCTTCACACGTAGATTATCACAATCATCATCAGGTTTAGCATAGGTTCCACGTAGATTGACAGTCGCTAATCCATTACTGAACCGGACACTTTCCACTTTGATACTCGACCGCCCTAACGGATTATATAAGCCTCCAACCCATTCAGATTTATAAGAAAGTAAAGATTTCAACCCTTTTTCTATCCCTTCAGATACATCACTAGTTCTTGGCTCCCCAATTCCAAGACCGATAACGTAATCGCCACAAGCAACAGGTCCTCCAGCATTGGGGGAAATAAAGTAGATGCGGATCGCATTATCAACACTTTGCCCGGTGAAACTTGAGCTCGAGGCATTCCTTGTTGCTGTGGGAGTTAATGTCTCAGTTGCTGTGGATGTTGGGATGGCAGTATCTGTGCTGGTCTGCGTTGGAGTATTTGTCGCAATTTGTGTACTCGTTTGAGTTGCCGTTGGCGGTATGGGGGTATCCGTTGGGGGCACTGGCGTTTTTGACGGTGGAACGTTAGTATCAGTTGGAAAGCTTTCAGTTTCCATTGAAACTTGAGTCGTACAACCTGAAAACAATACCATAACTGCAGTAATTATGATAAAAAATAAGATCCATCTACGAAGCACTGTCTACTCCCATTCTGCATAGCTCTATCAAATTTACAACAGGCGCTATTCTACTCCATATCCGTGCTTACTTCAATCACACTTTGGTTTTACTACCAATACATAACTAAGCCCCAGGGAAAAATTCACCCCGAGGCTCTCTCTTCTCTAGATCTGTTCCAACTAGAGGGCTTTTACCTGAGTCATTTCTCGTGCGAATTCCGCACCCGTTCGGAGAGCACGGAAGTTTACCGGCAACAAGTGTTGGTGCCGTTTTGGGAGGTGATCTTCCAGAGCTTTCTCGATAGCTTCTATTGGTAATACCGGCAACCGAGCAAGCATTGCCCCCATGGCAACCATATTAGTTAATCGCTTGTTTCCCAGTGATTCTGCAATTTCATTGGCGGGGATGAATACCGCATCAACATCATCACGCACTGGTCCACGATTAATCAAGGATGAATTGGCAACGAGTACTCCACCCGGTTGAACCAATGGTTCATATTTATCCAAAGATGGTAAATTCAGTACAATCGCAGCAGTAGGGTTGAGAACAAGGGGAGATCCAATTGTTTCAGACGACACGATTATCGTACAATTCGCAGTCCCGCCGCGCATTTCTGGCCCGTAGGATGGTATCCATGTTACCTCCAAGTCATTATCCATAGCAGCATATGCCAAAACTTGCCCAGCAAATATGACACCTTGTCCTCCAAACCCAGCGATGATGATTTCTGTTTGCATGCTAGGAGCCTCCTCTTAAAACTTCAAACCAGCCAATTCAGATGTCACTTTATAATCATTCAGTGGATAAACAGGCAGCATTCGTTCTTCAACCCACGATAGTGCTTCCAAAGGTGTCATTCCCCAATTTGTTGGACAAGTAGACAACAATTCAACCATTGAGAATCCCAAACCACGCTGCTGCGCTTCGAATGCTAATCGAATAGCCTTCTTTGCTTTTCGGATATTTGTTACATCATGTAAACTACGTCGGACGACATAACCTGCCCCATCCAAAGTTGATAACATCTCAGCCATTTTGAGGGGAAAACCCATTAGCTCAATATCGCGACCAGATTGTGATGACGTTGTCTTTTGTCCAGGTAAAGTTGTTGGCGCCATCTGTCCGCCAGTCATCCCGTAGATAGCATTATTGATAAATACAACGGTCAAGTTTTCACCTCGACCGGCAGCATGAATAATTTCTGCCATTCCAATTGATGCAAGGTCACCATCTCCTTGGTACGTAAATACAATCCGGTCCGGAAGTACGCGCTTGATCCCCGTTGCCATAGCTGGTGCTCGTCCATGGGCAGCCTCAACGAAATCAAGATTGAAATAGTTATACGCAAATACCGAACAACCAACGGGTGCCACGCCAATTGTCCGTTCTCTCACATCCATTTCATCAAGCACTTCCCCAATCAATCTATGTGCGACACCGTGTGTACATCCTGGACAATAATGAGTGGGCACATTGGACAACGATTCCGGTCTGCTGTAAACCACTTGTGTCTCCGTATTCGTCACCATAGCCACCTACCTAGCTCCTATCTGTCCATAGTCAATAACTTGAGACATGCGATCCAGCCATCGCTTGCGTGGGTTGTTCTGAATCACAAGTTTTTCACTGGCCATTCGGCGAATCTCGTTAAGAATCTCATCCGGAAAAGGCATAATACCCCCCATACGACCGTAGAATTCAACCGGAACACGTCCCTTCACCCCACGCAAGACATCATCCAGCATCTGACCAGCATTCATTTCCGTGACGAGAATTGCTTGAGCCTTATCCGCAACCGCCTCTATTTGTTCACTCGGAAACGGACTTAAACTGATGGGGCGAAGCAATCCTGCTGGTATGCCTTCTTCGCGTGCCGCGCGAACTGCAGAATACGCAATTCTGCCTGCTGTTCCAAAACCCACCACGACAATTTCAGCATTGTCCAGATAGTACTCCTTATATCGGACTTCATTTTCCCGGATAATTTCCCAGCGAGTCATCAAGCGATAGTTCATGACTTCTTCATCAATTGGATCAATATAGATCGAACTTAACGTTCGAGGCTCACGTCCCTGAGCTCCCCGTACCGACCAATTAGGATAGTCTATTCGAATAGAGCACATTGGTGGTAATTCGGCAGGTTCCATCATCTGCCCGAGACTGCCGTCTGCCATAATAATTACGATCGCCCGATATTTCTCAGCTAAATCAAAAGCTTCATACGTTAGGTCTATGGCTTCCTGCACGCTAGATGGGGCCAAAACAATCGGGTGATAGTCCCCATGCCCACCCCCGTGGACGATCTGGTTGTAATCACCCTGGGATGGTGCAATATTCCCAAGGCCTGGTCCTCCTCGCACAACATCAATAAGGACTACTGGAACCTCTGTCCCTGCGATATAAGATATACCTTCCATCATTAAACTAACACCGGGGCTGGAGGATGAACTCATCACCCGAACCCCGGTACAAGCAGCACCATAAACCATATTAATTGCTGCAACTTCGCTCTCAGCTTGGAGAAAAGTTCTCCCAAGTTGCTGCATCCTACTGGACATGTATTCCAGTAATTCTGTTTGTGGAGTGATTGGATAGCCAAAGTAGGCTTCCACGCCGGCACGGATCGCAGCTTCAGCCATGGCGTTATTCCCTTTTAGTAGTTCTCGTGGCATTACCACTCTCCTAGGTCGCCGTTTCCCGTGCTCGGCGAGCATGGGTTTCACGATACACTTCTAATGCCGATTCAGGACAAATCACTGCACAGATTCCACAACCTGTACAGCCATCGGCGATGAGTCGGGCTGGATGGTAGCCCTTTGGAGTTAGTCGCTCTAGATCTAAAGTAAGGATTTCTTGTGGGCAAACACTCACACAGAGATCACAACCTTTACAGTAGCGTTCATCGACTTCAATCCATCCCTTTACGGGCATAAACAGTCCTCCTTATCTGAGTAGTTTGGTCAATTTAGCTAGATATGATGATTCTCTGACACTGTGTTGTATTTGTATAGTGTAAAGTATCATAACTTTGCAAAAACAAAAGTACTATATCACAGCAAACCATTCACTCAATATCAATTTTAAGTGGATCGTCTTTCAACATCTTTACCAAGTTGATCATCTGGTGCTCGACAACAATGTCATAATTTCCGCAATGAACTTTCATGGAGTTGGTGTAGCTTCAAAATCTAGGATAGCCGAGATTATCTGGTCATATGCATCTTGCAGGGCTTCTTCAGGCGTAGCTATCCCATTAAACACAGATTGCAATGCAATATCAAGTGCGTTTTGGTACACTGCAGCTTTTGGTACTACCGGATACCCTATTCCCTCGACTAAAGAAAACATTGCTTGGCTAATAATTGGATCATCGATATGCAATCCAGAGCCTGCAAGAATCACTGGCGAACCGCTTAGCGCCGGTATCAAACCAGCTTCGGCATATAAGGCTTGGGAATTTGGTGAGATCATATATTCCACAAACTTAAGAGACACGCTGTACTTTTCATCAATTGCCCGTGGAGTGAGATAAATATTGTTCGCAGTTACAAAACCTGATAAATGCCCGCTGTTATATAAAGGCCAAGGATCTATCACGATCCGATCAGCTCCCATTTTCTCGACGAGCTCTGTTCTGCGTTGTGTACTATCTATTATGAACCCAACCCGTCCATCCACAAACTGTTGGAAGTCTTGGTCAGTAAAATAGTCTGTAGGACCAGCAAGTTCAAAAGCTTGCAACAGCTCAAGCCAATTCAAACCATGTTCGTTATTAAACGTGGGCATCCCAGTCTCATCCATCAACTTGCCACCCAATCCTTCTAAATGCCCAGCTGAGTAAAAAAAACTCCGATCCAAATACGCACCGATGGTATCACCTTGCGTTGCATCTTGAGAGGCCGAGACCAAATCATCAAAGGTGGAAGGTGCTCGGTCCACGATTTCTCGGTTCCGGTATAACACGATCCCTTCAATCGTAAGAGGTAAACCAATTAAATCACCCAGGAACGTAGCTGAGTTTACTGCAGCAGGGTTGAGATTATTCAATGCATCCGTAGACACTTCACCATCGATACTGACGACCATCTTTTCGTCATATAACTCCGGACCCCATTCACCCGAACCCAGCAGTAAGCTCGGTGCATATCCATCGCTGGCTGCTTGTTTGAAGCTGGCCTTCAAATCGATATTTGGAATGTATGTAACATCGAATTGAACATCCGGATAAATCTCATGGAACGCATCAATTTGACGGAGTAATGCTGTAACATGTGGATCTTCTAATGAATGCCAGATACTAACTGTACCGCTAATAACCACTTGGGTCGGTGTCACAGGGACTGTAGGTGTATTTACTTCTGTATTGGTCGGCACCGGAGCTTTCGTTGTAGAAAGATTCCCATCGTTACAGCCAAGCAACAACGCAGTTAGATAGACTGACACTACTACAATTTTGGCTTTCGGTTTCATTAATTCACCAATTATTATCCACCATAGTTTCCTGAAAGAAGTTTCTTAACAATTAGCTCATTATTACATAATGACTGCCAGAATGGAGTTTTTGCACAATTTAACGCCAATCACTTCCATCATACCAGAGACGGATATAGCTAGGGGACATTTTTACTTTTTCGCAGATAATCAGACGATATTGTATTCAGTATTGTCAATCGATAATGAAAACAGATTTCCATTAGGCTTGCAAACAATTCTACTAGTAGCTTATTCAAGTGTAATGTCAATTCTATAAATTATTCGGAATTTTAATGTCTGATATTCCCCTGCTTTACTCCATTAAATTATATCTGAAGATCAGTTGGAATCTCTAAAAATTTCGATGTGCGATACCTCATTTTTTCCTCAATGACAAGAGCATGATCAATGATCTTCTGAACTTACCCTCTTCCGAGATAACCGAACCTCTAAATAAATCCAGTATAATCATCGCATGCGAACTCGAACCCCAATAGCTGGTGTTTTT
>JBFENN010000055.1:0-18979 GCA_041551115.1 Anaerolineales bacterium | reverse complement strand
TTGCAACACATAATCGGCGGCATCCATTCGCCCAGGTGGTCGCCCAATTCCAATCCGCATGCGTGGGAAAGCTTGTGTACCCAACCTCTCGATAATCGATTTCATTCCACGTTGTCCGCCAGAACCGCCCCTTTCCCTCAAGCGAATGGTTCCAAATGGCAGGTCAACATCATCGAAGATCACAAAAATTTGTTCTGGTAAGATCTTATAATATCTGGCCAAACCGCCGATAGATTGCCCGGAGAGATTCATAAACGTTTGCGGTTTAACCAGCAGTAGGCGCGAACTCTTATAGTTCTCTTTTGTGATCAAAGCCTGTGATTCGACCCGCGCGAAGTTTGTTGCCAGCTTAGCTGCCAAGTGATCAAGAACCATAAACCCTATGTTATGACGGTTATGAGCATATTCTCGACCTGGATTGCCTAGGCCAACCAGCATGGTAAACGCATTCGGCTGTTCTGTTTCTGATCTCAGCGGTGCAGTGATCTTACTTAATAAGTCCTTGAGCGATTTTGGTTGGTTTTCAGCCATTACGGTTTCTTATGCTTTTAAAGGTTGCGTATAAACCCAAGAGTGCCATCATAGTTATGCTGAAAAGCGCACCTTTTCCCAGGGTCTGGATATATACCTGCTCTGAGATCACAAGTTGGTTGGTAGGCAAAGGGGTCTTGGTAGCTGGAATTGCTGTTGCCTCCTGAGTAAGATTGTCAGCAGGTTCACTCAATTGTGTGCTATCCACGCTGGATATCTCTGTTGCTGGTGCAGGAGTGTTGGTTTCAATAGGGGTGTAGTTGCGCACCCGCAAGTTCCGCACTCGCTGCTCGATGCTTGTGCCATCACTGCGTCTAACTATCACCCGCAGCTGGTAGAACCCATCACTTATCTGCATTGTATCCCACTGCGTGATCTCCGTAGCGAGCTCAGGTGATTCATTTGTGCTGATCAAGAACCATGTCCCCAACGGGTTATCAGCATAAGCAAACGAGACCTCACTTATCTCGAAATCATCCACATCGGTTGTACCGATAATTGATACATTTCCCTGGACCGCCTGACCAGTCTTAGGTGATGAAATGCTGATGCTAGTTGATCCAGCAGCTTCATTTGGCGGTGTGGGAGTTGGCGCTTGTTGTTTGATTGGCAGCTGTATTGTTACTAATCCAGACGCAATCGACATGAATATTACAAGCAGAAATTGATACATGGCAAACATGTAGTTTAACACGGAGCTATGGGTCGGTCAACCATACGTTAACACACATCGTTGTAAGTGGCATCCTCAAAGTTTGCAGTTGTGGGTAACCACTTATGCAGTCCAATGTATAGTAACCCATCTCAATGCCCAATTACAATTTATGTAACTTAGTTTTGCAGAAAGAAACTATTGGGTTTCACGATAGGACAGGTGGCAATATGAGTCAAACCATTCGCTCTGTAAAACAAGCTTTGGACGCAATGTTTAGCTTTTCTAGGCAAACTCCCGAGTTATCCATTTCCCAAATTTATGAGGATGTTGGATTGCATGAAAGCTCAGTTCACCGTTTGCTAGCCACTCTGGAAGGTAAACAGTTTGTAGAAAGATATACATTGATAGGAGTTTACCGGTTAGGAATCAACATGCTCCATTTGGCTATCTCACCCTGGAATCTAACGATCTGCGCCAGTATACAGATCGCTACCTATACTGAATGTGTGAACAATATCGTGAAACTGTCAACCTCTCCATCCCTAACAATTCCCCAGTAGGATATCTAAACTTTGTTGGGAGCAATCAGCGGGTCAAGATAAAAGCCGCAATCGGTTATCGTCCTCCTGTTTCTTATCCATCATCGGGGAAAGCAATCCTAGCATTCTCCCCCGATGAAGTTTAGCAACAAGTTTTTAAGGAAAGGCATGCCCAGTTAGACTCAAAACAAACCGATCTTGCAAGATTAGTTAACAGAGGATATGAACCAAACTCAGGAAAGAGGATTGGAATTCTCTATGCAGGAATTCGAAGAGGGTATAAATGCTATCGCGGTTCCTATCAATATGCCCAAAAACAATGGTTATTTATCCACTTTCAAATTGCACGAAAATGGGGACCTTTACAGAACCACTGCATCTTAGAATGCTCCGGTAAAGATGTTGTCTGGGTTCGCCGCCCACCTGCCCAACTTATGAAACACTCTCCAAATTGAGCGTTTTTCATTATACTTTGTTATAGATTTGAACCATTCAACTGCAGGCTGCCAAGCGGTATGGGGGCCTAGTACCTTACCCCCAACCATCCCCGGTGGTACCCAATGAGGTCACCAGTATCGAGAACACTTTATAATCAGTTGTTGTTCTCCCACCAGGTCGTATCTGAGACACAAGTCACCAAGCAGTATTCGTATACAGGGGCAATAGGCTTTGACCTAAATGCATTGCTGATATTTCGCTAAATGTATGACTCTACATTTCAAGCAACTACCATTCTCCGGTGATCCCAAGGTGGATTTACATCAACAACCGCTTCGACCGTTGGTTGTGCTTCTCAATGTGGGACGGGAGGTCAATCGTCACCAAGTTTCCGTCTTTCACAATACACTTACCGCCAACAATTGTGTAATCGGCTGTCACTGGGGAGCAAAAAACCAGAGCGGCTAGTGGATCATGCAGCGCACCAGAGAAGTTGAGTTGAGATAGATTGACAGCAAAAAAATCCCCGCATTTACCCACCTCTAGGGAGCCGATATCGTTGCGTCCTAGAACAGCTGCACCACCTCGAGTAGCGATTCGGAGCACCTGGCGAGCGGTCAGTAAAGGGGAGGTCTGTCCAATCGAGAGCGAAGCACCAGCTAACCCGGCTCCTAAACGGGCAAGCAACATCGCTTGGCGGACTTCTCCAAGCATGTGCGATCCATCATTACTAGCAGAACCGTCCACTCCTAGACCTACTTTGACGCCTGAAGTAAGCATTTTGAGGACAGGTGCAATCCCTGAAGCCAGACGCATATTCGAGCTCGGGCAATGCGCAACTCCACAGCCTGTTTTAGCGTATTGGTCAATTTCATCGTCATTGACATGCACCGAGTGAGCGAACCAGACATCAGATCCAATCCAATTGACCTGCTCCATATAGGCCACTGGTCGATGACCAAACAAATCCATACAAAACTTCTCTTCGTCTTCTGTCTCAGCCAGGTGGGTATGTAATTGAACCCCATATTCGCGCGCTAGGGAGGCACTGGCCATCATCAGATCACCGGTGATACTAAACGGTGAACAGGGCGCCAGCACGACTTGTGTAAGAGAGCCCGGGGTTGGATCATGATACTGTTCAATCAATCTCTGGCTATCTTTAATTATATAATCTTCGTCCTCAACCACGCTGTCTGGGGGTAAGCCTCCCTGACTCTCACCGCGGCTCATCGATCCCCGGCTTGCATGCAGACGTAAGCCTATATCCAACCCGGCATGGATTTGATCATCGAGGCTTGAGCCATTAGGGAAGATATACAGGTGATCCGAAGCAGTAGTACATCCAGAAAGTGCCAATTCAGCAAGCGCTGTGATGGTTGAGATATAAATATCCTCTGGTTGCATGCGAGCCCAAATTGGGTAGAGAGTCACCAACCAGTTGAAAAGGTTAGCATTCTGAGCTGCCGGAACGGCACGGGTCAGTGTTTGGTAGAAATGATGGTGAGTATTAATCAAACCCGGAAGAACTACATGGTTTTTCAGGTCTAACACTTCGTCTGCATCGTTCGGTAAGCCCGTTGAAAGACCTACTTGTTCAATAAAACCGTCCCTAATATACAGGCCTCCATTCGCGATCTCACACCCCTGGTCATCAAACGTTGCCAACAGTGATGCATTGCGTACTAATAAAGTTGACATATTTCCTCCCACACATTCAGAGTAAGAATGACTAGTCTTGAAGAAGAACGCCCGAATCTACGACGTTTAGCCGCATTTTATCATCTAAGTAATCGATCTTAATAATGGTGAAAGGATTCAATTCTACTCATGCTTCCCGAATGAGGCACCATTCAACCATCATCCAGCGAGTGCTCATCGAAAGTTAGATATTCGTCCCCAAACGCGGTGGACGGTGTAATTTACTTTAAACCGAATCTTTTAACAGGAACATCACACTACCTTATACGGCAGATTCATGACATAGTATGTTCATTATTCTTTTAAAAATATAGGTGGTGTGTCCAAACAAAGATTAATATTCTTCTATAGTGCACTCAGCTATTCCAAAGACGACAATTAAATGTCCCCATGACCTTCAATCCAGTTCCCTGTCCCCATTCAGGAGCTAGATCTTGGGTTTACCATACTCACATGTCAAGTACCTTACTTAGATTGATGAGATCGCCAGTAACTGATATAACGAACGCCAAAGGTATCCCTTCCCAGTAACAGGTCAGTTGCCCGGATACTACTGGTCAATTTTACTGGATCGGTGATCGCACAAGTTGCTCCGCTACCCATTGCCAACGCTAGGAATGCCTGATTGACGGTGTGACGATCTGGCAGGCCGAAAGACACATTGCTGGCTCCTAAATTGATGTTAATACCAAATTCTTGCTTTAATAACCTAATCGTCTTCAAGGTAATTGCGGCAGCGTTGCTGTCGGCACCGACAGTAAGCACTAACGGGTCTATAACGATGTCATTTTCCGATATACCTAGTTGGGCGGCTCGCTCAATGATCCTTGCCGCGATGGTGATCCGGGTTTCGGCATCAGTGGGAATGCCATCATCATCCATGGTGAGACCGATCACCGAGACTCCAAACTCCTTAACCACCGGCAGGACCGCGTTTAGCGATTTCTGTTCTCCATTGACTGAATTCACCAGAGGTCTACCTGGTATATTCGACAAAGCAGCTGCCAAGGCCTCATAATTGGCAGAGTCCAAGCACAATGGAACATCTACAGTTTCCGAAATGATCTTAGCTATTTCTGGTAAAACGGCTACTTCATCCAGGCCCGGTACCCCGACATTGACATCAAGGACGTCTGCACCCATCTCGACCTGTTTGATAGCCAATTGACGGACGTATTCAAAGTCGCCATCTGCGAGTGCTGCCGCTAGCTTCTTCCTTCCGGTGGGGTTGACCTTCTCTCCAATGACCACGAATGGTGCATCGTAGCTGATCTTGACTTCTTGCTTTTCACTTTTCAATATAGTTTCCATGGTTTGTTCCTTTTGTTAGTAATATTATTCAGTGCTATACAATCCAGGAGATTCGAGCTAATTTACCTCGGATGCTTGTTTTATGGACCATACTTAAGCCACTGCTAAGTTTATAATCCTCCAAGACTGCCAACCCGGCAACAATGAGCAGTACCTGATATCACAACGATTTGCACGTCTATGATACTTACACAAAGATTAATAGAAGGATAAGCAGAGATATGTTCCTCGACCTTATTGACATCATTCAACTGGATACCATTCACCATGGTTATAATCTGATAGGATATTTTTATTTGTTTGATCGTTTGCAATGTATAAGCATCAATGGATCCTACAATTTTCCGACTCCACGATGAACAGTTATGTGTAATATATGTGGATGATTGAAACCATGAAGCTATCCCTTGATGACAATACTTCGACCCTTATCGCGTATATTTCATCGATATTTATCCCGGAACTAAATAATGTTATTCCTATAAAGGAGCTGGCTTCAGGTATGGGTCATTATTTGCGTATACCCGTATCGTTTTTCCAACCAAATACCAATAAATTGTCACATAGCTATTGTCTTTGAGACCATCCTCTAGAATTACCGTGGGATTAAATTCCAAGCTATCCTGCCAATCCATGCGCTAACGAGCAATATTATTTTTTCTGTTATGAAACTCAGTCCAAGATGTATTTTCAATCCTCAAGTTGCAATTGACCAGTCGTCTCAAACATCGCTCAATTCAGTTCTGTATTCTCAATATAGAATGGTTTCTATTCTGATGTATCTACGCCATGTGGAGAAAGAGATATTCCTAACTGATCCAAGAAGCTTGATAGCTAATCTGTATACAAAACTTGAACACTCCTATCAAATATCAATGCTTAACTATCCTAAAGCGCATTAAGAGCGTACGCGGAGGTTCTCTGGGTCATACATGGGCCGAAGAGATGCTTGAGCTGGATAGCGCACACCTGCCACATCGATTTCATAAGTGCCACTCCTAATGTAGTCGCGGCTAACTCCAGTCTCATTTGCTACTAGACCCAATCCCACTGATCCGCCCAAAGTATGTCCATAGGATCCGGCATTGATATGGCCAACCATTTCTCCGTCTCGATAGATTGGTTCACTGTAATACAGCAAAGGTTCAGGGTCCTCAAGCAAAAACTGCACGAGGCGATACTTAAGTAGCCTCGACTCTCTATGGCGCAAGAGAGCCTCTCTGCCGATAAAACCTCCGGGTTTATTGTAATCAACACAGAAACTCAAACCCACTTCAAGTGGCGTATCCGTGTTGTCGATGTCGTGCCCATAATCCCGGTAGGCTTTCTCAAGACGCAGAGAATCCAGCGCCTGCAGTCCGGCTAATTTCAATCCGAATTCCTCACCTGCCTGCATCAATGTATCAAAGACATGCACGGTAAATTCGGTGGGCACATACAATTCCCACCCTAATTCACCGACATAGGTCACTCGCAAGGCCTTTACCAGTGCATAGCCCACATCTATCTCCTGCATAGTGAGGTATGGAAACGCCTCGTTTGATAGATCCTCAGACGTAATACCACTTAATAGTTGACGGGAATTTGGACCTTGAATGTTGAGTATTGAGTATCCGGAGGTTACATCTGTAATAAATACATGTGCATCCAAGGGGATGTGACTCTTCAGCCAGGCATTGATATGAGTATTCGTCCCATCCGCACTGATAATCAGATAACTATCTTCTGCAAGGCGAGTTACTGTCAAGTCAGCTTCGATCGTCCCTTGCTCATTCAGCCATTGAGTATAAACGATCTTACCAACCGGTACTGTCACGTTTTTAGCACAGATGCGGTTGAGCGCTTTCTCGGCATCTCTTCCCTGGACAAGGATTTTTGACATCACGCTGTAATCCATCAATATAACTGCCTCTCGAGCAGCCTGGTGTTCTGCCGCACGGTATTCAAACCAGTTGCCTCGCCCCCAGGTATATTCCACTTTTGCATCTACACCTTGCGGCGCGAACCAGTCTGGATACTCCCAGCCAGCATAACTCGCAAAATAAGCCCCCAAATCTGCCATACGATCGTATAGTGGTGATTTTCGGGCGTTGCGCGCCGTCTTATACTGGAGATTTACATAACCCGGGGCGTACATAACTCCGAGCTGTTCCACGGTACGATCATATAGGTACTTTGGATTGTTCTCGAACTTTAACATACGAGAGATGTCGATTTCGCTTGTGTCAACAGGCGGGTAGCCATCAACAATCCACTGGGCCACCACCTGTCCGACTCCACCCCCGAGCAGGATGCCAAGCGAGTTCAGACCTGCTGCCACGAAAAAGTTCTTCAATTCCGGAGCTTCACCTATTAATGGCGCTAAATCTGGCGTGAAGGACTCGGGACCACAGAAAAGTTTGTGTACACCAGCATTTTTTGCCACGGGAATGCGCCCCATTGCATTATCGATATAAGGCATTAATCGATCCCAATCGGGATTTATCTCACCAAAGCTGAAATCATTTGGTATTCCCTTCATCCCCCAAGGACCTGCTACAGGTTCGAAAACCCCGATCATCAATCCGCCTGTTTCTTCACGAAAATATGCATAGCGCTCAGGATCCTCTACAATCGGCATATCCCGGTGAATCCCATCGATCGGTTCGGTAATTAAATAGTAGTGTTCTGCAGCGTGCAAGGGCACGTTGACACCGGCCATTTTGCCCAGCTGGCGCGCCCACATACCAGCGCAATTGACAACATATTCCGCTTCAATCTCACCCCGATCAGTAATCACACCGGAGACCTGGCCCTTAGCTTTATTAATCCCGATGACATTGACACCTTCCAAAATCCGGGCTCCACCCATGCGCGCCCCCTTGGCCAACGCCATCGTTGCATCCACAGGGTTAGCACGTCCATCTTCTGGGGCGAAAAATCCGGCGAGAATATCATCAGTTTTGAAATGCGGCCACATCTTCTGAATTTCGGAGGGTGATATCTCTTCCACCACGCACCCGTTAGATCTAGCAAATGCTGCCACCCGGCGAAGCCCCTCAAGCCATTCCTCATTAGTCGCTAGCTCAATATATCCGATCGGACTGAAGCCAGTTGACAAGCCAGTTTCGGCTTCCAGCATCCCATCATAAAGATCGCGCGTGTATTTTGCCAAATTGATCATAGTCTCGGAAGAAAAGGTTCCACTGATCACCAAACCCGCAGCGTGCCAGGTAGTACCAGCAGTCAATTCCTTCCTTTCAAGCAAAATAACATCCCGCCACCCAAGTTTGGTTAGATGGTAGGCAACGCTACAACCGATCACACCACCGCCGATGATGATTACCTGGGCATTTTTCGGAAACGCAAGCTGAGTGGCTGTGGGGGTTTTTGTATTTGTCATAGGAATTGCTCCCGAAATTTTCATTTTAGATTTGATCCTTGTGCTGTACCCGATGATGTCATTATAAGTGTGGGATAGGTCCAAGTCAAGAAATAGTGCTGATATTCGTAAAATATAGATAGTACTTTTACGATAACCGGTTAATAGGGTTGACAATGGGACGAAGATCGGTAAAATGATAAATATGCTAGATGATACAGACCGAGCAATTATTTCCTTTTTACAGTATGACGGCCGGATACCTTTTACCCAAATCGCCGATGAATTAAATATTACAGAAGGCACTGTACGCCGTAGAGTTAAACAGTTGACCGAAAGTGGAAAACTGCAAATCGTGGGTATTGTCGAACCGCATGACTTGGGGTGGACAGAGGCCGCCATGATTGGGATATCTGTAAAATCAAACCTGCTCAGTGAAGTGGCCGAATCTATCGCTGAGCTGTCTGAAGTATCATACTTGTTCCAGGCTGCTGGAGAATTCGATCTTTTTGCAGAGGTTTACTGCCGAGATCGAGATCATTTCGTTTCCTTCCTAAATAACAAACTGCAGCAGATACCTGGCGTCGAGAAAACTCAATCATTCTTGATCCTCAAGATGCACAAACTATCCTATCGGTGGGGCGAAGCCGGTCCTTTTAGAAAGGAAATCCAATCAAACACTCACTCAGCTGTTTTTCAGGATACGCCTGATCAGGATGGTTGAACAAACTTGGTAATAGATAAAAATCAATATGTCAGAATTAAGTAACCCCGATGCAATCGCTGAGCTTGTCCACGAAAAATCGATAGAGATACTCATCGATGTGGGGTTTTGCGTACCAGATGATAATGTCCTGGCACGCTTAAACAATGCTGGGTTCCCTGTAGATCGAGAAACCCAGATGGTATTCATCACCCCTAAGCTGCTGGAAACCGCACTAAAATCTCTCCCCAGACAAGTCCAACTCTATAACCGGGAGGGGCATGCCCTGGCATTTAGGGATTTCTCAAACTTTATGGGAGCAGGAACTCCGGTTAATGTCTTTGACCTAAATAGTGGGAAGCAGCGGTCAGCGACACGAGACGATGTTCGTCAACTTGTCACTATCCAGGATGCGCTCCCCAATGTGGATATCGTACGCCCAACGGTAACCGCCACCGACCAGGGAGAATGTTCGGACCTTGTTGAGATCGCCGAGTTACTGCGAAATACCGGCAAACCTATCGTCCACCGTACTCTCTCTCCCGACCGGGTAGATTCGGCGGCCGAGATGATTTTTTGCGCTGCCGGTGGAGAGCAAGCTTTTCGGGCTAAACCCAACTTTGCCACACTATACTGCCCAATCAGTCCTGGCTATTTCACACCAGAAAATATTCGCTGTATGCTCAAATGGGCTGCATATGGGGTCCCTATCACCTTATTAAGCATGGCGATGGGAGGTGCATCGGCACCAGTGACTCTCCTTGGTGAATTGATCGTTATCAATTCCGATATCTTGGCATGGATCGTTGTACTACAAATTCTCTACCCTGGGACACCACTATTATACGGAAGCGTATCAGCCGTACTCGACATGCGTACTGGTCTGCTGCCATTAGGTGCCCCGGAACGCGGGATGATCAATAGTGGGGCTGCCATCATGGGAAAATTCTATGGTATCCCATCGATGTGTGGGGGACTCTCTTCAGACGCGAAGCAGTTGGATGCCCAAGCCGGATTTGAAAAAGTCAATACCACCATACCGCTGCTACAACAGGGCGCTACGATTATTTACGGTGTCGGTGCCACCGATGCCGGTTCGACGATTTCATACACCCAAATGGTCTTTGATAATGAGATCATTGCTGGAGTACGTCGTATGTGGCAAGGAATTACAATCCATGACCCTACTGAAGAAGTTGCATTGATCAAGTCTCTTACCCCCCGTGGTAATTTCATGTCAGCACCTCACACGCTGCATAATTATCGACGACATTGGTACCCGGATATTATTAGCCGTGACAGCTATGAAACTTGGAAAGAGAAAGGCGAGACTATCGAGCAGATATGTCAGAGTAAGGCTCTGGATATTTTGGTGAATCATAAACCACCCCCATTAACTGCCAATGTGGAGTCTGAACTAGAACGCATTCTGGGCCGATATTTGCCTGACTTTCATTTTATATAGGGATAGTTCACACCCTATGATGGGACACTATCCTCATTTCGGGACAAGATGTTATTTCGGACAGGATAAAAAACAATATGTCCAATATTGAACCGATTAGAAGAAAACTTGGTCTTGAAGTGCTCACCGATGACCAGCTCAGGGAAATCAAATCTACTACGTTGCAGATTTTAGAGAGCGTTGGTATCCGCTTCCCCTCAGAACGAGCACTTAATATATTTGCTGAACACGGTGCGGATGTCGATTTCGACTCACAGATAGTTCGATTACCAACGGATATGGTGCTGGAGGCGATGAGTCATGCCCCGAGACATTACGTGTTGGGAGGGCGCAGTGAGGCGATGGATTTACAATTGGATGGGACAAACAGCTATTTTGCTACGGATGGCTGCGGAACACAAACCGTTGATTTCAAAACCGGTGAGCAGCGCTTCTCCTGCAAAGAAGATGTTACCAAGATGGCACGTGTGGCTGATTATCTCTCATCGATTGCCTTTTTCTGGCCAATGGTAAGCGCGCAGGATTACGGAAAACTAGCACCCCTGCATGAGATGGATGCAGCCTTCAATAATATGACCAAACACTTGCAAACTGAGACTGTCATGGGTGAAAAATTAGCCCGATACGCGGTTCGCATGGCAGAAGTTATCGCAGGGAGCGCTGAGAACCTTAGGAAGCGGCCCAACCTCTCGAGTCTGGTTTGCACCATTGCACCATTGGGACAGGATAAAGAAGGTATTGAAGCAGCGATGGTCTTCGCTTCCGCAGGTATCCCGGTCGGTTTTATGGGTATGCCAACCATGGGTTCTACGGCTCCTGCCGTTCCAGGCGGTGCGCTCGTCATAGGTAACGCCGAAACTGTGAGTGCAATGGTACTGATGCAGTTGGTAGCACCGGGTGCACCGGTCTTCCAGTCGCTGCTCGTCTCTTTTATGGACCCCCGCTCCGCCAACTATATCGTCAGCACTCCGGAGAAATATCTGTGCAATGTAGCTGCGGTACAGATGTCCCACGATTGGGGTGTTCCGTCCCTAGCAGGCACCTTCGGTGTTGACAGCTCAGAACAAGCCAGCTGGCAGTTAGGCCGGGACAGCGTTTATACTGCGTTAATGTGTGCCCTTGCGGGGACGGATATCACTATCGGCTTGGGAATGCTCAATGCATCGACAGTTTTGGTGCCAGAGCAGATTCTCTTCGACGATGAGATTTATCACACCCATCGGATTTTAGCCCAGGGGTTGGATATTGGGACAACGGGGATGGCGTTTGACCTCATCCAAGCTATTGGACCTGGAGGCCACTTTTTGGCCCAGAAACATACACGGAAATATATTCGGGAGCGTTGGATTCCTGAATTAACCCATCCGAAACCCTCACCCGACGGACAACCCCCAATCGATATCCGCGATCGAGCTAAAGCGAAGTTAAATCAAATATTACAAGAACACCACCCACCGCCTTTGGGAGATAGAGTCCAGGCAGAGTTGAATACAATTTTAGAAACTGCAGAAAAGGAGTTGGGCAGGTAGATCAACAGTGGTGAAATTCGGACGACTCAGGAGATTTCTTCTAGTCAAACCATTTTCGGAAAATCACTATTACCAAATAAAAGGAGACCAAAATGTCAGAAGAACTGTACAAAAAACTAGCCCAAGCCGTAATTGATGGTGAGCCAGAAGACGCCGAGGTTTTGGCCAAACAGGCTATCGATCAGGGCGTCGATCCACTAGCATGTATTAATGACGGATTGATGGTTGGCATCCAGGAAGTCGGCGAACTATTTTCCAAGGGCGATTACTTCCTGCCCGAATTGATTATTGGCGCGGATGCCATGAAAAAGGCCATGGATATCCTCGAACCAGCCTTGGTTGGTGGCCAGAAACGGGAAGTAGTTGGCAGAGTTGTACTGGGCACTGTGGTAGGCGACCTGCACGAGATCGGTAAGACTCTCGTCGGCACCATGCTCACAGCCAATGGTTTTAAAGTCACCGATATCGGTGTTGATAAGACACCGGAGGAGTTTATCGCCGCCGTCAAAGAAGCAGATGCCGATATCGTCGGTGCGTCTGCCTTGCTAACCACAACAATGCTGCAACAGAAGAAACTGATTGAGTCACTGGAAGCAGCCGGTTTGCGAGACAAGGTGAAAGTGATGGTCGGGGGTGCTCCAGTTACTGAGAGCTACGCCAAGGAGATCGGTGCCGACGGTTATGCTGAGGATGCCATCTCTGCCGTCGATATGGCTTTCAGGTTAATCGACGCACCTGCGTAGGGAGATTTCTATGTCCGTAGACCGCCTCCCTATTGAACCCATCAGGACTTATCAACGTTTGCACTTCTTGGATGAAAAGCAGCTGGAGGATTTGCAGGAAGCTACCCTCCACATCCTTGAGAACACGGGTGTTAAATTCCCTTCTGAGAAAGCCCTAACCATCTTTGCAGAACATGGCGCGAGCGTAGATTACGATACTCAAATTGTCAAAATTCATCGCGATCTAATTTTCAAGGCTATGTCTAGTGTTCCACGCTACTTCACTCTGGGCGGGCGTGACGCAGAGGTTGACTTACATCTGCAGGATGGCGTTTCCTACTTTACCACGGATGGCTGTGGCCACAATGTTGTTGATTTTACGACTGGCAAGCAACGTCCTTCAAGTAAAGCGGATGTAGCCATGATGGCTCGAATTGGGAACTACCTTTCATCAATTTCATTTTCCTGGACGATGGTTAGCGCCCAAGATTGTGGTGTTAATGCTCCGTTGCATGAGTTAGATGCCATCTGGAAAAACAGCATCAAGCATGCTCAGAGTGTGACCATGATGGGTGAGAACCAGTGCCGTTATGGGGTTGAAATGGCTACAGTGCTGCGGGGCAGCCTTGAAGAAGTACGACGTCGACCTCCAATCTCATTGATTGTGTGTACGATTGCTCCACTAGTTCAGGACAAAGAGGCTATCGAGGGCGCATTGGTCTTGGGAGAAGCTGGTATCCCCATCGCCATCATGTCCATGCCGACACTTGGCACAACTGCTCCAGCAACATACGCAGGTGCTTTGGTCGTAGGCGATGCCGAGGTAATCAGCGCAACTGTGCTAATGCAATTGGCTAACCCCAGGGCGCCAGTATTCTATTCAATTTTGCATGCCTGGGCTGATCCGAGAAATGCGGCTTATGTTGGTTACCCCTTGGATTCGCGTGTCCGTTATGCACCCGTTGAGATGGCCCACCATTGGGGGATGCCTGCGCTTGGGGGTGCTTTTGGTACGGAGAGCCCCGAATTAGCGAGCTGGCAGTCATCAGCTGAGGTAGCGATTGACCCATTCTTGGTGGCTCTCTCTGGAGCAGAGATCGTCACCGGGATTGGCCTAAGGGATACTTACACCTTGCTTTACCCAGAGGCGATTATCTTGGATGATGATCTCTATCACCGGGCACGCTACGATCTACTAAACATGGAAGTAAACCCCGAGGCCCTGGCCGTTGACGTTATCGCTGAAGTAAAACCGGGGGGCCACTTCCTTAGTCAAAAGCATACTCGCAAACATATGCGCACATCCATGAAACGTTCAGTCCTACAGCAGTTAGATGCGATGGGCTCATACCGCGATCCAGTCAACTACGCTCGTGAGCAGGTAGCCTGGATTCTGGAAAACCATCACCCAGAACCGCTACCAAGAGACGTGCAGAAGGAAATCGATCGGATATTGGTCGTAGCGGATAATGAATTGTCCAAATAAAATTTGGTTGAAAGGGTTTTAATGTTATCTCTGCAACCAGCAATATCCGAGGAAGATGTCAGCCGTATCCACCAGCATAGCCTGGAGGTGCTCACTGACGTTGGAATAGATTATAAAACTCCTAAAGCATTGGAGATTCTAGAAGAAAAAGGCTGCAAGGTCGACTACAAACGAAACTGGGCTTCAATTCCTGCCGATCTGGTTGAATGGGCTATCCAGCGTGCGCCTAGGGAAATCGTGCTCTCGGCGCGAGACAAGAACAGGAATGTTGTATTGGATGGAACACATTCCCATCATTCCACTGACAGTCAGGGAACCCAAGCCATTGATTTGGAATCCGGGAAAATCCATGACTCATGCTCGACAGATCTCAAAAGAATGCTGCTCTTCGCGGATGCTCTGGATAAAGCCGAAATCGTCAATGTGACCGTATCAGCAAGTGACATTCCAGCGCATTTAAGGACGATCTATCACTTTGCGCAAGCATTTTCACAAACGAGCAAACACATCCGCTCGGGAGTACTTGATGCTCAGCAAGTGCCCTTCCTAATTGATTTTGTAAAGGCGGTCACCGGGAGCGACACTTTTGAACCAATTTTCTCCGTAGTCGATTGCACGATTTCACCATTGATGCATGATGGACCGATGACCGAGGCCTGCATTGAGTTAGCCAAAGTGAACGTTCCAATCTTGATATATCCTATGCCTTTAGCTGGAGGCACTTCTCCGGTTACGCTTGGCGGCACAATATTGATGCATAATATCGAGTTCTTGAGCGCGTTGGTTTTATTCCAATGTGCAAATCCTGGGACACCGCTGATTTATGGGACTGGGTCTTCGCAACTGGATATGCAAACTGGGAGGTATGGCGGAAGTGCAGATGGATTTGGGGTGGGGCCAGCATTAATCAATCTCGCCAGGCATTATGACCTGCCTGCCAATCTTTTTGGCCTTTCTACGAAATCTGAGCATCTTGATGTGCAATATGGTTATGAAGCAATCGCCGGGACAATGTTGGCGTATTTGGCTGGTGCAGATGAAATCTACAGTTTGGGTTTGTTGGGTGCGGCTCAGATCCTCTCTCTGGAGAAAATGGTCCTGGATAACCATTTAATCCATCAACTTGAAGCCATGTTGACCTCCATTAATCTTGACAATGATCACCTCCAATTAGAGCTAATCAAGCGTGTTGGTATAGGCGGCGAATTCCTGACCGCTCAAGAAACTCTGCAATACACGCGGCAAGAGTACTTGCCATTATGGCCACCGCACGATAAAGAGCTAATGGAGCTCATCCACATGGAAGCCATGGAGATCTTAAATACACATTCACCCCCACCTTTACCAGAAGATGCAATGGATAAAATCGAGGCTATCCTTGCAGAAGCAGATCGAGTTCTAGCCCCAAATTGAGTCATATTTCAATTCTGGATCCAGGAAATAGCTGCAAAAAAATGTACTAATTATGGAAGAAAAAACACCAAAGATTTTAGGATACTACATGCCCGCCGAATGGGACCCTCATGAAGGGACCTGGCTTCAGTGGCCTCATGACGGGCCCTTTCCGGATGAGCAGATACGCCTTACATCCCTATGGTTAGCAATGACTGATGCGCTCCAATTAAATGAGGCCGTACATATCATTGCAGTTGATGAACGCCAAGAAGAGTACATCCAACACGCGGTGAAATATCACGGTTGGAATGAAGGCAATATCAATATACACACCATTCCGACTGATGATGTTTGGGTCCGAGATAACGGTCCAATTTTCCTAGTTAACGACCGCGGCGAGTTAGCCATAACCGCATGGAATTTTAATGGCTGGGGTGGTAGATACCCTCATGGTTTAGATAAATTGGTCCCCCAAAAAGTAGCCGCGG
This sequence comes from Anaerolineales bacterium, assembly GCA_041551115.1. GTDB lineage: Bacteria > Chloroflexota > Anaerolineae > Anaerolineales > UBA4823 > DAOVXM01. Next base: position 2,655 of record JBFENN010000055.1, on the reverse strand, counting down.
CACTGTCTTTGCCCTTGTTCACTGCCCCGATCACCCTTGAGGGAGGTGGTTTAGAAGTAAATGGCAAAGGAACCTTGCTAGCCACACGCAGTTCTATCATCAATCCAAATCGCAATCCTGGAAAAAACCAGACTGAGATTGAAGCTGCACTCCAAGAATATCTTGGTATTACCCACATCATCTGGCTGACCGGCGCGCCCCGCGAGTTTTGCGATGCCGTAGGCAGCGATACTGATCTCCACGTCGACGGTTATGCTCGTTTCACTGGCGAATCTACGGTTCTATACTCTTGGACGGATGATGAGTCCAACATTTATTATCCGATCCTTAAACAGCACAGAGATGAACTACGCAATGCTAGCACCGAATCGGGTAAACCACTGACGATGATTCCACTGCCCAAACCTAAGAATATTACGTATTCAACCTTAAACACTTCTACCCGGCCACCTTATGAAACAAATCCTTCCTTAGCAGTCTATGCCAATTATTACGTTGCTAATAATACTGTTCTAGTACCTGTGTACGGTGATATTAATGACAATCGGGCAAAAAGCATCATCGCCGAGCACTTCCCGAACCGCGATGTCATCGGGCTGCCAGCGAATGTGGTGGCAGATATGGGAGGTATGATGCACTGTGTGACTCAACAACAACCCATAAGTATGGTACCGAGGAGTTAATATTGGGAGAGAGGATATTCAATCCTACCGGTTTCTATATGCCTGCGGAGTGGGAGCCCCACGAAGGTACGTGGCTGCAGTGGCCTCAGAACAAGGTATATCGCGGTTATGAGCTGAAGCTTGAACGAATCTGGCTCAATATGGTAGAAGCCCTCCACGAGCACGAAAACGTCCACCTCATCGTCGGCAACGAGCGGCAGCAAGACCATGTGGCCAATCAACTTTTATATCATCAGATCGGCCTGGATAATGTAGACTTCCATATCATTCCTACCAACGATGTTTGGGTACGCGATAATGGTCCCATCTTCGTCATTAATGACAATGGCGATGTTGCCATAACAAATTGGGATTTCAATGGATGGGGAGAGCGGTTCCCTTATGAATTGGATAATAAAGTTCCAACTGCTATCGGTAAAAAACTTGGCATCCCGGTGATTGATGTGCCAATGGTTCTGGAGGCTGGAGCTGTAGATGTCAATGGCAAGGGCAGCTTTATGGCCACGAAAACATCCATCATCGACTCTTTCCGCAACCCAGGGATGAGTCAGGCCGATATAGAGGGAGTTCTCAGCCAGTATCTGGGTGTCACCCACTTTATCTGGTTAACTGGAGCAGGGCGAAACCAATGCGGTAAATGGGGTGACGAAACCGATTCTCATATTGACATTGTGGCACGTTTTGTTGACGAAAACACAGTGCTCTATAACAGGACAACAAATGTGAGCGATCCTCGCTATCAAATGTTTGCAACCGCATATGATGAATTGAAGACTGCTACCAATGAATCAGGACAGCCCCTCAACCTGGTCCCGCTTCCAGTTCCCGAAATCCACCAGATATCTTCTATGACCAATTGGCGGTATAGCTCTTTCACGGACGCGGCTTACAGCAATTATTTGATAGCCAATGATGTTGTTCTGGTGCCAGTATATGGGCACACCAACGATCAGTATGGCCTGGAGATCATTGCTGAACATTTTCCCGGAAGAGAGGTGATTGGTATCGAAGTGGTCACACTGATCGAACATGGAGGCGCAATTGGCTGTGTCACCCAGCCCCAACCCATGCCCGTGGAGAAAGGCAAAGGAGTCTAATTTGAAGAAAGTGGTCAATCTAGGCCTGATCCAAATGTCATGCAGCAGTGATATGGGAAGTAATTGGGAAAAGGCTTCGGATTATATCGAGGCAGCTGCGCAGGAAGGCGCACAGGTCATCTGTACTCAAGAGTTATTTAAATCACCGTATTTCTGTCAAACCGAAGATTGGCGTGCGTTCGAATTAGCTGAAGAGATTCACGCTGACAGCCCATCAGTGAAACAGTTGAGCGAGCTAGCAGCCAAAATAAAGGCAGTATTAGTCGCTAGCTTATTCGAGAAACGGGCTGTTGGTATCTACCACAACACGACTGTAGTCATTGATGCTGACGGGAGCTATCTGGGAAAGTACCGCAAGATGCACATTCCGGATGACCCGCATTATTATGAAAAGTTTTACTTCACTCCGGGCGATTTGGGCTACAAGGTCTTCAAGACCAAATATGCGGATATCGGTGTACTCATATGCTGGGATCAGTGGTTCCCAGAAGCTGCCAGATTGTTAGCCTTAAAAGGAACTGAGATAATCTTCATCCCAACTGCGATTGGATATTCGAAACCAGAAGAAAATATCAGCTACACCCAATCCTGGCAAATTGTTCAGCGCGGGCATGCAGTTGCCAACGCCTGCTTCCTAGCAGCGATCAACCGAGTAGGATTCGAGGCTGACCCCTCTAATTCGGTTATGGTTTCTCATGGAAGCAGTGGTGGTGTGGGCCCCGCAGGAGAAAGCGGGATCAATTTTTGGGGGCAGAGTTTCATCGTTGACCCCGATGGAATGATCGTGAAACAGGCCTCAGGCAACGAGGAAGAAATTCTTGTGTGTGAAGTTGATTTAGCCCTGATAGATGCTACCAAAAAGCGATTCTCTTTTC
>JBFENN010000054.1:0-19528 GCA_041551115.1 Anaerolineales bacterium | reverse complement strand
GGCCTTGTAATTCACACCACAGAACCTCGTATTCCGGCATTTTCCGCATACTCATACTTTCTACTCATACTTTAAATCCACCTTTGAATCCACCATTCCGGTGGATGATGTTATCCAGGATCTTTGTTATTCTTTGTGACGCTAGATCCTGGATATTTTTTCGTATCCCCAACCAGGATCAGAAATTAGCCGTTTTTCTGAAATGAAATCATGGAGCGAAAAAAATGTCCAATATATCCCAGCAGTCTCAAAAAAGACTCCATTTTGGGTATCCGGCGATATATTCGATTCAGGTCATCGGTCGGCTGGAAAAGAGCTGGTCGAAACGTCTCAGCGACCTAACCATCCAAGCGGAGGATACGATCCACACGGAAGAGGTTGTCTTGACCACGCTGACAGGAAAGTTGGTCGACCAAGCCGCCTTGATGGGGGTGCTGAACGCCCTGTACAACCTGCGGCTACCGATCTGGTCGGTCGAATGTTTGGGTGTTCCCACAGAGTAAGCGCTCGGCCCACCTTGCGTCATACCGACGTCGCAGTTGTCTGCTTGCTTGAGCAAGCTAGCGAGTGAGAACCTGGGACGGTCCCAGTTCCAAAACCATACATATTTTATAAGGAGAATTTCATGAGTAAAGATAACCAATCTTCCAATGTATTCAATGTCTTAGCCTTCAATTTTGCGGGCAAAGACACCGCCAAGGAGACGGTCAAAGAGATCAAGGCTTCTGGAGCGCTGGACGACGAGTACATCATCGCTCAAATTATCGTTGAGCAGGATGAGAAGGGAAAAGTCCATGTTCATGAGACCGGGCGCGGTGGTCTAGGTGCCGTGGTCGGCGGTATTGCGGGTGGCTTCCTGAGCCTGTTAGGTGGTCCAGTCGGCTTCCTGGCTTGGGTGGCCGGCGGCGCGGTAGTGGGTGGCGTGGCTGGCAAATACTTCGGCCGCCCCTTCAAGAAAGGTGACCTGAAGGAAGTTGGCGAAGCCATGGTTCCCAACAGCTCTGCTTTCATGCTGCTGGTCGAGGATATCTACAGCGAAGCGATTGCTGACAGCCTGTCCGACGTGAACGCCAATATGGTCACGCTGACCGTCGGCGATGAGCTCTCTGGCGAGTTAGAGCAATTTGTGGCTGGAGAAGCCGGCGCCACCGGCGGCGGTGATGGTGATGACGATTAGTTAAATCTACCCTCTCGTCGATACTTCCTGTTCGAGAAGCATCGACGAGATCAATACCGATAAATAAGTAATAGATAGGAGGAGAAACTCATGACCACATATATTGAAATCGCGGAAGCTTTGGTAACAGCTGGTTACCTGACCGAAGCCGATACCGAAGCAGCTGCCAATATCCTCGCGGATGCTCTGATTGTTGAAGCGGCAGAAGAAGCTGAGGCCGAAGCGATGGATGACTACTCCGATCAAGAAGATCTGATCGCGGAAGCTGAAGTTTGGGAAGCGGAGGATGACCTTGCTGGCGATCTCGAGGGAGCCGACCTGGATGCGGATATCATCGCCGATGCCGAAATCCAAAAAGAGATCGATAGGGAAGCGGTTCTAGAAGCTGAGGCTTTGATAGATGCAGCCTGTACGGATGCTGGTGCTGCTTTGTTAGCAGCTGCGTTGATCGATGAAGCCAATCTTGAGCCAGTCGTTGCTGTTATTCACCAATATAACTGTGACTAATCCAATAAATAGGATGGTTCAGAATGCATTGCATCACCATCCCTAAAAATTTTCTGGAATTACTGGAATTAGATGAAAAGGAGATCAATCTCATGTGTTGTTTTTTTACTACCCTATTGTTGTTTGGCCCACGCCTGGCGATCCTGATCTGGTGGATCTACACACCAGTCTATATCAACACGCTTTTCCAGTCTTGGGTCTGGCCGATCCTCGGATGGTTCTTCCTGCCATGGACAACCTTGATGTACATGACCGTGGCTGGCGGCGGTATCGTCGGCTTTGACTGGATCATCGTGGGCATGGGCGTGTTCGCCGATATGGCCTCTTACTTCGGCAGCTACGCCGAGCGCAGGCGCTTGCCCTACGGGGATCGCATTCCCACTTACTAATCCATTTAGATACAGGATAGTTTGGGCGGGTGAAGCTGCCCAAACTATTCACCCCATCAAGAGTAATAGATCACATATAAGGAGATGAATATTATGGCAACAATCACAGCTTTCAAGTTCGACACGCCGGATGGCGCAGAGCAAATGCTCGATCTAGTCAAAGACCTAAACAAGCAGCAATTGATCACCCTGGAAGACGCCGCCACAGTTTCCTGGCCAGAGGGTAAAAAGAAACCCAAGACCCGCCAACTCGCCGATCTGACCGGCGCAGGGGCGCTCAGCGGCGCCTTCTGGGGCATGCTCTTTGGATTGATCTTTTTCGTACCCTTCTTCGGGATGGCAATTGGCGCAGCTATGGGGGCGCTTTCGGGTAAGTTCTCCGATTATGGCATTGACGACAGCTTCATAAAAAGCGTCAGCGAGAAAGTCACTGAAGGCACTTCGGCTGTCTTCCTAATGACGAGCAAGGTCGTGCTGGATAAGGTTACGGATGCCGTCAAAGAGAAAGGTTGGAACTTTGAACTGATTTCATCGAACCTGACAAAAGAACAGGAAGGACAACTACGCGAAGATTTTGGTATCGATTAAGTGATCAACACACTTTCGAACCGTATTTGTGGCATAAAGGCCCGGGAGGCTCTCACTCCTCCTGGGCCATCTCAAGTTATTCAGTCTAGGAGGTTGATATGAGTAGCGCTGATAGCTCTGCGGTTGCCAAACCGGCAATGGCAAAGCAAGTTAAGAAAGTAGCCACTTCGCCCAGGTTTATTACCTGGACAGCACTGGCTTTTATGACTGTGTCTTCTGTAGCAAGTCTCCGTGCGGCACCTACCATGGCAGTTTATGGCTTGGCTGCTGTTTTTCTTTACATCGTTCCGGCGATTATATTCCTGCTGCCCACTTCGCTCGTATCTGCGGAACTAGCCTCCGGCTATGATGGTGGCGTTTATAACTGGGTTACGCGAGCTTTGGGACCCCGCCTTGGGTTCTTGGCAGTCTGGTGCCAGTTTGCCATGACGATCTTCTACTATCCCGCTTTGCTATCCTTCGTAGCCAGCACGTTTGCCTATGTGATTAATCCTAACCTTGCCAGCAGTGGTCTTTATATTGCGGCCATGATCATAGGAATTTACTGGATCGGTGTTTGGGTCTCCTCCCGTGGTATGGAGGGATTAGCTGGAATTGCAAGTTCTGGTCTCGTCATCGGAACGCTGATCCCTGGAGCTTTCCTGGTCATCCTTGGCGTTGTTTTCCTGCTGCAGGGAAATGCTTCTGCGGCTCCGATGGATGCAACTCATATATTCCCTGCGTGGACTGGGATTGCAAGCCTGGTGTTGATCGTGAATAACTTCCTTTCCTACTCCGGTATGGAAATGAATGCTGTTCATGTGAGCGAACTCCGCAATCCTGGCAAAGAGTATCCCAAAGCGATGTTTTTGGCGATGGGCTTGGTCTTGGTAGTCTTCATCTTTCCAGCCCTGGCCATCTCATGGGTGGTTCCCGCCGAATCCCTGAGCCTGACCTCCGGATTGATGCAAGCTTTTCAGGCTTTCTTCGCTCAATTTAATATCGAGTTTCTGACCCCGATTCTCGCGATCATGATCATCAGCGCCAGCCTTGCTGGTATGTTGACCTGGCTGGCTGGCCCGAGTAAAGGTTTGCTATTGATCGGCCGTCAGGAAGGCTACCTGCCTCCCTATTTTCAGAAACTAAACAAGCACGGCATACAGCAGAATATCCTGGTCGCCCAAGGGGTGGTGACAACGATCATCGCCTTGTTGTATGCCTTTTTGCCCAACGTTTCCAGCGTCTACTGGATTTTCTCTGTGATGACAACGCAGGTCTATTTGATTATGTACCTCTTGATGTTTGTGGCAGCCCAAAAATTACGCCGTAATGATCCGGATCATCCGCGCGGATATAAAGCACCTCAGTTGCTACTACTCTGTGTTGTAGGGTTTGTAGCCTCAGCCGCTGCTTTAGCTGTCGGATTCGTTCCACCATCCCAATTTGGAGGTGGCAGTCCATGGACTTACGTTGCCATCGTTGGCACAGGGGTACTTGTTATTGGATTGCTGATTCCTTTCTTGTTCTACCACTTCAGAAAACCGAGTTGGAAGACTGTGGAAGAGTCAGCCGATACCGCGCCCGCTGGCACGGGAGATTAGGAGATTAAAATGGATACTTCTGGTTCACATCACAAGCGCACATATATCATCGTTGGTGTTGCGTTCGCAATATTAATTGTGGTGGCGTTGCTGCTGTTTCGCTACCCCAACAAATCCGAGGTAGCCCAAGAAAAAGCCCAACAGTTAATCTCGGCTTATGAGCTTGCCGGATTGACACCACCATCGGAACAACAAATTATGGGTACTTTTGGAGATGACGGGGGAAACTCCTGTAAAGTTGATTTTGACAAACTCGTCCAACTCAACCTCAATCAGTTATTGGCAAACGGTGCCGCCCAGGTTGGGGCACGCGGGGTGATCATCGATGCCAAAATACTCAAAGGGGAGGCACTCGTTTTAGGGGTTTATTGTCCCGAGCGTTTACCTGAGTATCAAGCGTTTATCGAAGAGCTGAAAACAGCTGATCTAATTAGAGAATAAGGAAGTCGCATGGATACAAATACACTAAAAAAATCAATTTCTGATTTGATGCCGCAAGCCAAGGCAGATCTCGCCCGTCTCGTCGCATATAAATCTGTGGCAGATACAGATATTGCACCGCTGCAAGAGTGCCTGGATGCAGCCAATGATGTCGTTCAAATGTTTATGGACGTAGGCGTTGAAAATGTTCAACTTGTTGATATGCCTTATGGGCATCCGGCAGTCTATGGTCATACGCCAGCGCCTTCTGGAGCGCCTACGGTATTGCTATACGGGCACTATGATGTGCAACCCCCCATGAACGAGACTGGTGAGTGGAGTTCGGACCCCTTTGAATTGACGGAAATTGATGGTCGTTGGTATGGCCGCGGCGCGGCTGATTGCAAAGGAAATGTGATTGCTCATATCACCGCGCTTAAAGCTTTTAAAGGCAAATTCCCGGTAGGTATCAAGGTCATTATCGAAGGGTCGGAGGAGCAAGGCCTTGGAGAGCTAGAAGGGTACGTAGAACAGAATCCCGAAAAATTCCAAGCAGATGCTATTCTGGTTGCAGATACTGGCAACTTCAAACTCGGACTTCCAACATTCACAACCACGTTGCGAGGGATGTGCACAGTTGAGATCAATCTAAAGACCCTGGAAGGTCCGGTTCACTCCGGCGAGTTTGGCGGACCCGCTCCAGATGCATTGACTGCATTGATCCAAATGCTGAACACCTTACATGATAAGAATGGCAATGTGACCATTAATAACCTTGATAACAGCCGAACTTGGAAAGGTGTTGAATACCCTGATGATCAATTCCGTAAAGACGCCCGCGTACTGGATGGTGTTGATCTGGTTGGTGATGGCGGTGTGGCAAGTTTGTTGTGGTCGCGCGTCGCGCTTTCCGTCATCGGACTTGACTGTCCTAGAGTAGTTGGCGCCTCGAATGTAGTTCAATCCGAGGTTAATGCACTGTTGAGCATGCGGATACCACCCGGATTGGATACAAAAGTAGCACAAGATGCACTTGTCGCCCACCTCGAGTCTGTCGTTCCGTGGCATGCTCAGGTGAAGTTTACAAGAGGTGATCCTGGTCAATCGTTTGAAGCCCACACATCTGGACCAGCTTATACGGCCATGAGTGAAGCGATGGCTACGGCCTATGGTCAAAAATCCACCACGATTGGTCAGGGTGGTTCGATACCGCTGGCAAACACCCTGCAAGATGCCTGTCCCCAGGCGGAGTTGATGCTGGTTGGCGTTGAGGAGCCACTTTGCCTGATTCACGCGCCGAACGAAAGTGTTGACCCCAAAGAATTGGAGCACCACACCTTGAGCGAAGCTCTCTTCTTTGAGAAATTCGCGAAAAATTGGAAGAAATAGCATCTAGACTGGTTTTTGACCAATAGGTGACGGCCGAAAATTCTTGCAATGGGTGGAGTTTGTTTCATACCAGCTACAAACTCTACCCTTCAATTTTTGAAAATTGAAGGGGGTCTTTAACCTGTGAGTGTAAATCAAAAATGGGCAAAGGATGAAAAGTTATGTCCGCAACACATAAAGTAGAAACACGGAAATGGCTAGTGCTGGCTGGGGCTACCCTGCTGTACCTGGCAACAGATGCTGATGCGCCAAATTTCAACGCTGCTTTGCCGTCAATTCAGGATTTCTTTAGCGCTTCTGCAAGTCAGACCCAATTGCTGACATCCGTCGGTGGTCTAGTTGTAGCAGCCCTTGTTTTGCTGGCTGGCGCATTAGGCGATCTGTATGGACGCAAGCGAATTTTTATCCTTGGTGGCTTAGGTTTGATCGCATCCCTCGTTTTACAGGCGCTTTCACCTTCGATTGGCTTCTTAACATTCATGAGAGGATTGGATGGTGTTTTCAGTGCCATTACAACACCGCTGGCGATAGCTATTATCACGATGGAATTTCAAGGAAAACAACGATCGATGGCTTTGGGTATCTTTACCGGTGCTGTAGCTTTGGGCGAATCTTTTCTACCATTACTGGCCGGATGGCTGAGTGATACTGTTGGATGGCGCTCTACCTTTGTCATCGCTTTAACTGCGGCAGTACTGGCTGTGATCCTCATTCGGGGCAATGCGGTTGAGAGTAAGGACCCGAATGCAAAGAAATTAGATGTTGGCGGTGTGGTTTTTAGTGGGCTCATGATGGTTAGTTTTGTGGGTGGCCTCTTGTGGGCAGGAAGCAACGGGTTCGGTGATCCAGTCGTAATCATCGCTTTGCTGGCAGCTGTCGTTTTCCTGGTCCTTTTCATCTGGTGGGAACGGCGTGTCGACAAACCCGCTTTGGAACTATCGCTCTTTCGTAGTCCGATTTTCTTAAGTGCCTTTTTAGCAGGTTTCGCGCTTTATTTTGTGTACGTGCCCATGAATCCCCTGATGCAGTTTTACTTTCAGGATGTGCTAGCTTACAGTGCTTTAGCCGCCAGTACGGCCCTGATCCCATTATCGTTAGGTACTGCGATTGCCGGTCCGTTCGCCGGTAAGCTTACTGCGAATCTGGGATCTAGGGGGTCAACCATTGCTGGTTTTGCCGTGATGCTGGTGGGTGTTTTGATGCTTGTCCCACTTTCAACATCTATGTCAGCCTGGATCATTGCCTTGAGTTTAGGCTTAATCGCAATCGGGTATGGGCTGGCCAATCCACCTCGGACGGATTCTTTAATGTCAGCAGCACCGGATGATATTGCGGGTGTGGCTTCCTCTGCGAATTCGATGGGCACAGAGGCCGGATCATCCTCGGGTAATGCACTGGGTATGACTTTAGCAATGATTTTCACCCGTAGCGTGCTGAACAATCTGGGCACGCAAGCTGGTTTATCGTCCGATGAGATTCAGAAAGCCCAAGAAGTGATTCATCAAGCCATGAGTGATGCAACCACAGCCATTCCAGGTATATCAGGTGCCCAACTGGATAAGCTTTTTGAAGGCGCACAAGCAGCAGTCTCATCAGGTCTTGGCTTAACCATGCTGGTCATGGCTGGGGTTCTAATAGTCGGTGGTGTTATTGTTTGGTTTGGCATGCGGAACCCAAACGGGCAATCAACCCCGAAAACGCAGGAATCTCCGACATAGGCGTGGGCTAAATATCTTATTCTGCGAAGCTGAATACGCTGCAGTAAGCTGCGGGGATCAGATTTCAAGGTATTACTATTTTTCTACCTTACGTGCAAGAACTACTTTCAAGATCCGCCTTGTGTAGAAGTGCGAAGGCCGACGAAACAAACTTATCGCCGGTTGCAACTGTAAATACCAATGTGGGTAGTTAATAAAGCCAATGGGTGATTATGTTTGCAACGGTGTGCCGATGTAGAAACGGAGTGTAAGATGACAAAACTCGAGAATATCACAGAAGCCCTGGTGAAGGAAGGTTATCTCTCTCGAGAGAATATCGAACCTGCTGTAGCAATACTGACCCAATATCTATCTGCCACGGATCGAGAAAAATACCGGGAAGCGGAATCTGATTCCCGCGTCCAAGAGCAGATGATCTTGATGGACAAACCTTATGCAGAGCAAGATGCTGCACGGGGTGACCCCAAAAGCCTGAACGTGGATCAGGCCATCCTCCAGGATGCCTTCAACCAGGACGAAGCCGATCTTGCCAGGCTGCGGGCCTTGGAGGCTAAGATCTCAAAACAAGCGAAAAAGGCTGTCAAGGCGATGGTTTCTGCCGGACTGGTCTCAAAACAAACCCAAAACTTAACCATTGAGATGATTCGGCAGGTCTGGATCAGCGAATAGAAATATGTAGAAATATCGATGGGTTGCTTTTTCACTTCCCTTTTGTTATTTGGTCCCCGACTGGCGATCCTGATCTGGTGGATCTGGACTCCGGTCTATATCACTACCCTATTGGGTTGGAACAGGAAACGACTTACCTGTTTGGAGACTTATTAAAGTGACTTCAAATTAGGGAGCAGAGGTGCCGTAGCACTACAAAGACAGTAAATCCTTGAATCAAAGGATGAAATGGAGGCATGACCATATCAACCTCAATAAAAACTAAAGATTCCGGGCAAACACCCTCCTTGTTTGCCTCCCTGCTGACCTTCGGTGTGATGATCGGATTGATCCTGCTCTCCGTTTGGCTTTTCCCCGGAGAAGTCGAGGCTGGACCGCTGCAGATCAGCATGACCCTGGCAACCTTATTTGCTGTGGGTATCGCTTATCGTTATGGCTTCCATGGGGCTGTGATCACCGAGGCCATCACCCATAGCATCAATGCCGCCCTGGGGACGATCTTCATCCTGCTGGCGATTGGCGCAGTGATCGGCAGCCTGTACCTGGCCGGTACCGTACCTGCCTTTGTGTATTACGGTGTAGCTATTCTCAATCCAAAAATATTCTACATCGCGGTCTTCGTTCTGAGCTCGTTACTGAGCATCCTGACAGGCAGCTCCTTCACTACCATCGGTGCAGTAGGGGTAGCTTTTGTGGGGTTAGCCCATCTGATGGGGGTCTCTCCGGCAATTGCCGGCGGTGCAGCCGTTTCGGGTGCGGTGATCGGTGATAGTATCGCCAAGATATCAGACAGTTTCGTGCTGACGGTTGCCGTGGTAGGCGGGGTCAGCGCAGATGAGCATAGCCACACCGTGCAGCGCACCGCCATCCCGGCCTGGATCTTGAGCGCGCTTTTATTTATCGTCCTGGGGTTTACCAGCCGCGGAGCAGCTGCATCGATCGACCCTGCGGAAGTGCAGATCACCATCAGCCAGGCCTACCATATTTCTCTGCTAGCATTCGTGCCAATCATCCTGATCTTCATCCTGTCTGCGCTGCGCCTGTCCGGTTTCCTGACCTTGATGATTTCTGCCATGATCGCCGTGATCATCGCCACCTTCACCCAACCAGAATTGATCAAGAGCATGGTAGCGGATCCCAGCCTGCCGTATGGGGTGTCAGCCATCAAGGCTGGCATTGAGACCTTTGCCACCGGCTTTCACCTGGAGAGCGGGATCGAGCAAATGGATCAACTTTTCTCTGGCGGTGGCACCGTGAGCATGCTGGGAACGGTGTGGTTGATCCTGGTGGCAGCCAGTTTTGGCGCGGTGGTGGAGTTGACCGGCATGATTCAACGGTTGATCGCCCCGGTGATCAATTGGGCTCGAAAAACTTCAGCCCTGATCGTTGCCTCATCACTCACATCTATCGGCCTGAACCTGCTTGCCGCCGATCCCTATGTTTCGATTGTACTGACTGCACGCATGTACCGCGAAAGCTACATGAAGCACAAACTCAAGCCGGTGGTGCTTTCGACTGTGATCGCCGATTCCGGCTCCATCATTTCGTACATCATACCCTGGAATGTGCATGGGGCCTTTGTCGCCGGTGCGTTGGGGATTGGGATGGCTTTCGCCCCCTATGCTTTTTTGAGCTACATCTCGCCCTTGGTGACGATTGTCCTGGCGTTTATTTACCTCAAAAAGGAAACCTTGCTCGCTGACCAGGATGCCCAGGCCGTGTATGGCGTAGAGCCAGAAGACGCTGATTTACCCGCTCCCCAGTTATCTGCTTAAGCGAGCAAAAAAGTGAGAATCTGGGATTGTCCTAGTTCCCACATTTTTCCTAAGGAGAATTAATATGAGGAAAAAAGATTCTACACCTGCCGCAGAAAACAACCAAGACACAGGTCAAACGCCCTCTATGCTGGCTTCTTGGTCTGTATTAGGCGTGATGATCGTGCTGATCGTGTTCTCGGTGATCTTTTTCGGTGGTGGCGTGGCTGACGGCCCCTTGCAGGTTAGCATGACGCTGTCCACGCTGTACGCTTTGAGCGTGGCTTATCGCTATCACTTTCGCGGCTCGCTGATCAGCGACGCCATTTCCGGCAGCGTCAACGGCTCGATTGGTACCGTTTTCGTGATTATCGCCATCGGCACGATCATCGGTGCGCTCTACCTGTCGGGTTCGGTGGCAGCCTTCATCTATTACGGCGTGGCGATTGTCAACGCCAAATTATTCTACTTGATCGTATTCCTGCTCGCGGCGCTGTTGAGCACCCTGGTGGGCAGCGCTTTTACGACCGCCGGGGCTGTCGGGGTGGCCTTTGTGGCTCTGGCATCAATCATGGATCTCTCCCCGGCCATCACCGCCGGCGCAGCTGTCTCAGGCGCTATCCTCGGCAACAAGACCTCCAAAATCTCCGATACTGTTAATCTCACTTCGGCCTCCGTCGGGGGGGTCACCGTTGACGAGCATACCCACACCGTCAGGCGCACCATGATCCCCACGGCGGTGCTTTCAGCTGTGCTCTTCCTGCTGCTGGGTTTGTTCGGTGGATCGGGCGGTGGGGATGTCGATGTTGCCCAGGTCCAGGAGACAATTTCCCAATATTTCAATATCTCCTTGCTGGCTTTCCTGCCGGTCATATTGATCTTCATCCTCTCCGGGCTGCGCTTCTCTGCCTATCTGTCATTGATGCTCTCGGCTGTATTTGCGGTGATCCTGGCGGCTTTTACCCAGCACGATTTGATCGTCTCTCTAGCCGGTGACCCCAGCCTGCCTTATGGTGAGGTTGTGCTTAATGTGGGCATCGACGTCTTCGCCAATGGCTTCCACCTCAACAGCGGGGTCGAAGACATTGACAAAATATTTTCCGGCGGCGGGGTAGCCGGCATGCTTATGACGGTCTGGCTCATCCTAGCTGCAGCTGCATTTGGCGCAGTGGTCGGTTATACGGGCATGCTCCAGCGCATCATCTCACCGGTGATTAATTGGGCTAAAGGACCCGCATCGCTCGTGCTGGTGACCATGCTGACGACAATCGGGCTCGATGTCGCCACGGCGGATCCCTATTCAAGCATCATGCTGACCTCGCGCATGTTCCGCTCAGAATATGCTAAAAAACGCCTCAGACCGGTATTACTCAGCACGGCCATCGGTGACTCCGGCACTATCATGTCCCACATCATCCCCTGGAATATCCACGGCGCTTTCTACGCCGGAACGTTGGGGGTGGCTGCCTCGCTCTGGGTGCCTTTCACTTTCTTTGCTTATCTGACACCCATCGTGACTTTCTTGATGATCCGTGTCTATTTTCTGCGGAAGGATCAACTGGCGAGCGATCAGGATGCCGACCAGGTGTACGGTGCTGCACCGACCGACCTGCCCGCGGCGCAGGATCTGGCGTAGTGGTTACCGGATGCGGGATGGGCCGGCAATAGGTGGCGTTATCGAAACCGTAAATATTCAAATGATGTGCACTAAAGTTTTATCATGTGAGGTTGGATGAAGTCATCATGCGAACACGAATAAAGGAGAGACAACGGTGAGAATCACAAAAGCGAGTGAGTCTCGCCTGAAGCACTTGGACAGAGGAAACAAAGTATGAAGAAACCAGACAAGCGCACATACCTGCTCCTGTTATTGTTATTCAATGTGATGTTGTTCTCGGGTTGTGGTCGCCAGCCAGAAGCTGCTGTCACCTCAACGCCAACTGTCAGTGGGACCGGTACCCCCACGCCCGGAACATCTGATACAAGTCAAGCCATTCTGGATGCAACCGGCCTGGAAGCTGTTTCCACGCTGGCGGAGGCTGCTCCCACGCGCACACCGGAGCCAACCGCTACCCCAGATGCGATTGCGGAAGCGGCGGAAGCGATTGCCCAGGATACCGGCCTTGCCGACACAACCCTGCTTGGGCTGAGCATTGTGGACTGGTTCAACCTGGGGGGATCCCTGCTGATTATCCTGGTGGGATACCTGATTGGTACCTGGATGATCCGCTGGCTCTTTCCGCGTCTGGTTAAGCGCACTAAAATTGCCCTGGATGATCGCTTGCTGCAAGTTGCAGGGAATGACCTGCGCTGGCTGGTGGTGGTGCTGGTTTTGCGTTTCGCTACGACCCGTTTGGTTTTCATCGGACCCGGAACGCAAACATTCCTGGGAGATGTATATTTTCTTTTCATATTACTGCTGTCCCTTACGATCATCTGGCGTTTGATCAATCTGGCGGCTGCGGAGCTGGAAAAACGGGCGAAGAAGACCGGGAACCAGAGAGAGGCCCAGTCACTGATTATTTTAATTGTCTGGGGTTTACGCCTCATTATTCTGATCATTGCCTTGCCTATAGCCCTGAACCACTTTGGGATCGATGTCACCGGATATGCGGTTTTATTGGGTGTCATTGCCCTGGCTATCTCTCTGGCTGGCCGGGATGTCGTGGCAGATATCATCGCAGGAGCCTTAATATTGGTCGACAGACCTTATCGTGTTGGGGATCGAGTTGGCCTGGGCAATATGGAAAGGTGGGGTGATGTGGTGGAGATTGGGATGATGTCCACCAGGATCCTCACCCTCGATAACCGAATCGTGATAATTCCAAATTCGAAAGTTCGCCAGAATTCGATTATTAACTACAGCTATCCTGACCCCTCGTATTATGATTCAACGGATATCGGAGTGGCATTTGACAACGACGTCGAGAAGGTAGAGAAGCTGCTGCAAAGCGCCGCAGGATCAGTAGATGGTGTGCAGAAGGAACGGGGTATCGATACCAGGTTGGAGTCTTTCACCAGAGATGAAATGATCTTTAGGGTAGGGTGGTGGATGAAAGACAATGATGATTATTACACACTGCGCCAGCATGTAAATCGGGCTATTGTTAAGACATTTAAGGAGGCAGGGGTGACCTTCCCGTATCAGAAGGAACAAGTGGAGCTTGGACCATATTCTGATCGGAGTGAGAGTCCAGGAGAATCAAATCAGGATCAATAGCTTTTAGTTGGGTTTGGCGGTGAAATTGATTGGTCGCTAGCCGTTGTGCCGCGCATCAATTGCCAAACCATGACTAGTCCCGGAATAATATCCTTTATACAGGAGGAATAACGATGAATATTGTCACAGAAAACTCT
This sequence comes from Anaerolineales bacterium, assembly GCA_041551115.1. Lineage (GTDB taxonomy): Bacteria > Chloroflexota > Anaerolineae > Anaerolineales > UBA4823 > DAOVXM01. Next base: position 5,980 of record JBFENN010000054.1, on the reverse strand, counting down.
TCCATACTGAAAGTAGTCATGATTGGGGCTGGTGTTTCCATCATCATTTTTGCGATGAAATTGAGCGCCCCTATATTAAGCTCGTTCCTGTTAGCGGGAATCATTGGCATCACCGTCTTGCCAGCGACACGCTGGCTGATCCGCAAAGGTGTAGCTAACTGGCTGGCGCTCTTGATCACGATTGTGCTGGTATTCCTGGGAGTCGTGGGGTTGATTGCCGTGATCGGCATTTCGGTAAAGAGCTTGATTGATACCCTTCCGCAGTACCAGGAAAATCTTCAAGATCTGCTAGTCACTTTTAAAATAGGTTTGGGCAGTTTTGGATTGGATCAAAGTGATCTCGAAACTGCCGTTGGGGGAATTGAAACAGGCAATGTCATCAGCTTTCTGAGCTCCTTTCTGGGAGGTATATTATCAAATCTATCTAATCTGCTTGTCATGTTGATGGTGCTCATTTTCTTCATCCTTGGCGCGCCAGTGTTGAACACGAAAATAAGGAAGAACTTCCCTTCCGATAGTCCCATCATCTCTCGTTTTCGCAATCTGACTCGTGATCTTCAGCGGTATGTGATCATCACCACCTGGATCAATTTCCTGGTCGGGTTGGTGAACACCATCTTTTTGATCGTCATTGGGGTTGATTTTGCTGTTTTGTGGGGTGTGCTTTCCTTCCTGACGGGTTATATCCCCAATATTGGTTTTTGGATCGCCCTTATCCCACCCTTCCTGGTAGCCTTGATGCAGTTTGGCATTGGTAAAGCACTGATTGTGCTGGTTGGATTTATTGTGATCAACGGTGGTGTGCAGAACATCTTGCAGCCAAAGATGATGGGGGAAGGTTTGAACTTATCGATACTGGTTGTTACGGTATCCTTATTCTTTTGGGCCTGGGTGCTAGGTCCGATGGGTGCCATCCTGGCGATTCCCCTGACCATGATCGTGAAAGAAGTCTTCCTGGATGCATATGATGATACGCGCGGGTTAGCAGATCTGATGAGCGGTGCAGATTCTCCAACAGAAACAATTCCCCCAAACGCTCCGAAAGAATGAGGCGCAAGAATCCAACCTAGCCTTCGCTGCTGCCAAACTGGTGGCGCACATGCACCCCCTTCGGTCACCTCGGGAAAAGTTGCGAAGTACACTGGAAGATTCGAAATAGTTTTAAAGATACCGCCAGGTCGTGTTCGCGGTCAAAACGAAATGACCCCCCTCTCTGTTGATCCTGAGATGTTGATAGTGGTCCTGGTAGCTGGCCTTTAGGGATTGGTCTTCCTGGTCATCTTTGCCGATGTGCTGGGTAGGGATGAGGTCCGCAGATAAGAGTATGAAACCCGTGGATGTAATGTCGGTCTTCGTTAAGTTGCTATGGAGCAGTGGTAACTCGTCGACCTCATAACCCGCAGGTTGCAGGTCCAAGTCGCAAGATAGGTAACACTAGTGAGATTTGACGAGTAAGTAACCAAAAATTTCATTCCTTCTGGATAATAACTACATGACTCCTAGCTCGCGTTGATTGTTTTTATCTTGAAATCAGATGGAAAGCGGTTCGAGTTTCGTGCAATACCGTCTACAATATGAACCCGCAAACAGTGGGTTTGTTGTTTATTGGGTGGCATGGCAAACTTGAGTAACAGATGATTGTTATGACATGTGACAGGTTATCGGTATAATACGGTTACAATCTACTCCTTCATCAATGGAGAAAAATTGTACTCATCTTGATTACCCCACGGGCAGAATCTTTTTTCTCACCAGCTGGTGAATAGAGAACATCACAAGCATTATGACCTCTGACACGGCAATTGCTGCACCTAAAGAGGGGCGTAAATCCGGGGATCGCTTGCATATCTTCAAGCTATCCCTGCGGCTCAGGCTCCTGCTTATTATCGTCGCAGCCTCAATGATTATTGTGCTTGTCTCCACCATACTTCTGCTCAACTACCAGCGGCGGCAATTAATTGAGTCTGCTACATCCACTACGAATACGATTAGTAATGCAATTGAGGCAAATCTGCAACATGCCATGCTCACCGGTGATGGTGAGTTGGTCAACGATTCTATTCAAGCCGTTGTTGCGGAGCGAGGTGTGGATGGGCTGCGCATCTTGAATAACCAAGGCGTGGTTAGTGCGAGCTCTGTGGGCGCAGAGATTGGAAGAATTTTTACGCAGCAGGAGGCTGCCTGTCAGATTTGTCACGCTAGCAGCCCGGAGTTACGAAACAAGAGTGTTGTTTTCACGGCGGATGACGGTCGCCAAATGTTGCTGAACGTGAATTTGATTCATAACCAGCCGAAATGCCAGGCTTGCCATGAACCCAATACCGAGATCTTAGGATTGATGATGATCGAGACCTCATTAACTGGACTGAACGAGCAGCTCACGAATAGCTTCTGGCGTACAACGCTTGTCGCTTTGATGGCATTCGCGTTGCTGGTTGGTCTTCTTGTACCGGCGCTTAATCGGTATGTCGTTCTCCCCGTCGAAGAACTCTCCAAAGGGGTGGCCGAGATCAGTGCTGGTAATTTGAACTACCAGGTTCCGGTGACGAGTCAGGATGAACTGGGCCGATTGGCAGAATCATTTGATGATATGCGCCAGCAGCTAAAAACATCGTACACCGAAATGGAACGCAGTGAGCAAGAGCTGGCTTCACTGAACGAAATTGGAATGGCTGCTACCCAGTTGCTGGACATTCAGCAGATCCTGGAGTTAGCAGCGGATACGATGGTGAGCAAACTTGGTATGGCAGCGTCCCAAATCTATCTCCTTGATGAGGATACAGGTCGGTATACACTTCGTAGTGCGAAAGGCATCACGCAGGCCCAGATCGAAGAGATAGATCGCCGTCGGCAATCTGGTTGGGATATCTCGCAAGAAGTCGTCGATTCTGGAAAAGAGGTATTCATCGCCAACATGGCAGTAGATGCTCGTTTTCATGGTGTCTGGGAAGGACTGCTCGGTCGTTCATACTTGAACCTGCCGCTCATATCCAGGGGTACGATCGTCGGGGTTTTAGGAATAGTGACCCAGATCGGCTCCTCGTTAACGCTGCGGGAAGTGGATTTTTTCAAAGCCGTGGGAAGAGAGATCGGAATTGCGGTTGATAATGCGCTATTGCTTGCCACCACAAAGCAGCGTGAGCAGCAAGCAGTAACCCTGTACGAGTTGGGGACAAAAATATCCGCTTCACTTTCGCTGCATAGCGTTTTGGATGCAGTAGTACAAGCCTCGCAGGAACTGTTGGATGCCGAAATGAGCTTGGTTGGGATAATGGATGAAGCCAGGCAGGAAGTTGTAATAAAGGCGGCTGTTGGTTTTGTGACGGATGGGATAAGAGGCACACGAATTGATGTAAGTGAGTGTTCTCCTTGGAATGATCTTCTTAAACGTAAACCGATTTTGGTCCAACAAGCTGAGGCTGACTTGTCCACCTACCACAGCGTAAAGTTAATCGCCAATGAAGGGATCAGCTCATTGTTAGCTGTCCCACTGCTGCGTGGTGGACACTTCTTGGGATTAATTGAAGTGATGAATCGTCAGGATCACGAATTCCGGCCATATGATGCACAGTTGCTCTTACGTCTGGCACAACAGGTAGTCGTGTCCATTGAAAATGCGCAGCTCTACCGCCAGCTACATCACCTGGCAGCCCTAGAGGAGAGGGATCGTTTAGCACGTGAGATGCACGACCAGCTATCTCAGGGCTTAGGCTATCTGAAAGTAAAGGCCTCTATCACCGATGATCTGCTGTCAAGCGGACAAATCGAACAGGCTCAGGAAAGTTTGCTGGAATTAAAGAAAACCACTCAGCTCCTATACACGGATGTGCGCGAAGAAATATTCAACTTGCGGACTGTGGTTACAGAAGGGGATGGATTTATCTTGACTTTGCAGGAATATTTGGCCGATTACCGGACTTATTATGGGTTAACCGTTCATTTGGTAACCGATGATGAATTTTCCGCCGAAATCTCGGCTGAGGTAGCCAGTCAGCTCTTGCGCATTATTCAGGAAGCATTGTCGAACGTTCGTAGGCATTCTGACGCTAGTCAGGTGATGATACAATGTCTGATAGAGACTGAGATGCTGTGTGTTAGTATCTTGGATAATGGACGCGGTTTCTATCCAGCACAGTCGGCTAAGGACGGCAAGCAGCATTACGGTCTGCAGATCATGCGCGAACGCGCCGAAAGTGTTGGTGGAACACTGAGGCTTGATTCCCAGCCTGGACAGGGTACCCGGATTCTTGTGCGGATACCTGTATTCTCATAATGTAGGCAACGAGTACATAATGCTACGAATCTTACTGGTAGATGATCATGTGTTATTTCGCAAGGGGGTGGCAGCTTTGCTCGCCAAGCGTGTGGATATGGAAGTCGTAGGGGAAGCTGGAGATGGACTGGAAGCGGTTGTAGCGGCGCATGAGATGCTCCCTGATGTGATCCTTATGGATATCGGTATGCCAAAATGCAATGGTCTCGATGCCACCCGGCGTATTAAACGCGAGATGCCTCATGTAAAGATCGTTATCCTTACGGTCTCCGATGATGATAACAACCTGTTTGAGGCTATTAAGAGCGGTGCGCAGGGGTACCTGCTGAAGGATCTCGAACCTTATCAGCTGTATGATTTGCTTGAGAGCATATCACGCGGTGAGGCTCCCCTGTCTGGAGCAATTGCGGCTAAGATCCTCAAGGAGTTCACCCAACCAAAACATACTACTGCACAGGAGTCTGAAATTATCGGTGACCTAACATCCAGGGAGATCAGTATCCTCCAGCTCGTTACCGAAGGAAAGACCAACAAAGAGATCGCTTCGATCTTATTTATTTCGGAGAACACGGTTAAGATCCACTTGCGCAATATCTTGGAGAAGCTGCACCTGCAGAACCGCATCCAGGCCGCGGTATATGCTGTGCGCCAGGGTTTGGTAGAAGAATCCTCGTAACCACCTGTCCCATATAGCCCAATAAGGTTATATGGGACACATTACCTACCCATTAGAGCTATCAAGAGATAGCTCTTTTTTCATTGAGGAACTGCTCAGGTTGGTGTAGTAATTCCGTGAAATGCATACTATATTTATATTGGTTGGTATTCCAGCCTTCTGTCATTCCGTGTAAAAGAGATTTGCATTCCAGAGAGTTTTTGATAACGAGGAATACTCTCTGTAAATAATTTAACCATTTGCGCGCTGATCCCCGAATAATTGGGGTGAAGGAAAGGAGTGATATCAGCAGAAATTACCACTTGAAAAGTCAAATCGTTATAGAAGTCACTAAGTCCAAATTAGCATTTGGAGGAGTACAAGATGACACAAGTTGAACGTAGAGACGTAGAACCTGAACCCCAAGAAGAGCCAAAAGTAAATGGCAATGGTGGGGGCGGCGGGATTAGTCGTAGGGAATTCCTCATCGGTGGAGGGGCCGGACTCACCGGCCTTGTAATTGGGGGTATGGTCGGAAGTCAAGTAATCGGCCAACCTGCGGTTGAAGAAGCCGCTCCCGAAGCTCCCGCAGAGGAAGAAGCCGCTGAAGGGGTCGAATCGGCTTACTTGGCTGGACACACACTCGTTTTCGATCCATATCAATGCACAGGCTGTATGAAATGTTCGGTTGCGTGTGCGGAGAAATATTCAGCCTTCCTCCATCCTGAGGAAACGAAGGATACGGTAAACCTGGAGTTCGCCAGGATTCGCCCTATGCGCTTCCAATATGTCGACGTGGTCAATGTATGCTCATACTGCCAGCTCGAGGAATGGGCAGAAGGCTCAACGGACTTCCCATGCGCAAACGTTTGCCCAGAAGGTGCTATCCTGACTGTTCCGGAGGGCGAAGGCGAAGAAGGGTATTATGGCATGGGCTATAAGTGGATCGATCGCGATAAGTGCCTAGGTATTGACAAATGCTGGCGCTGTGCGGAGATCTGCGAAGACCAGTTTGCCAGCGGCATTTCGTTTGATCCGATCGATAAGAAAGC
>JBFENN010000053.1:0-19829 GCA_041551115.1 Anaerolineales bacterium | reverse complement strand
GGCAGATGCGGACTCGATATCTCCTCCTCTCCCTCAAGGATCACTTTTACATTCACCGGCAGCTGGCCGCTTGTGCTGAGATACGATTCCATTGCTGCCAGCAGTGCGAACGCCTGGCCTTTATCATCTGAAGCGCCGCGCCCAAATAAGCTGTCACCGGCAACCAGTGGATCAAAAGGTGGTCGCGTCCAGGCATCCAATGGATCAACAGGCTGGACATCAAAATGCCCATAAACGAGCAGGGTTGGTCCTTCTGCTTCCAGCCATTCCGCATAAACCAACGGGTGTCCGGGAGTTCTATCTATGCGCACCTGTTTGAAGCCAATCTCCTGAAGCTTATTACTCGTCCATTGAGCTGCCAATGCAACATCAGCCTCATACTCTGACAAAGTCGAGATACTCGGTATGCGCAGCCAATCGCACAGTTCTGTTAAGTGCTTCCCCCGCTTTTCACGGGCATAATTAAGGGCTTTAGCCAGCATCGGCAGATTTTGGCGGCATCAGCAAGTAAAAAGCGATTGCGAACCCAGCCACCACTACGGCTGAAAGCCAAATCGTTGGGTTGCTGATGCCGGTCGTAAACGCGACACCCAGAATGGTCAGCAAGGACAATGTATTGTCGATCACTCCGTAGCGGATGATGTCACGGTTGCGGACCGGGTTCTGGTACGCGAACCAGTACAGGAAAATCAAACCAAACTGTACCCCGCCGAAGATGCGCATGAAGAACGGGTCTTCTGGCATAGCGACCCCGAAAAAATTAAGCACCGATTCGGGTGCCAGCCAGGATGGCAGTGCCCAAAGTAAGGCGACAACCAAAATCTTAATGATCAGCACTCGTTTGAGCCAGATAATTTTATTTGCTTCATCCATGATCTTGCTCCTTAATTTTAGTTATATCAATTTGATTTTTTTATGAATTATTACTTCGCCCCAATGGATAGCGCCACATGAAAAACGCGATCAGCAGGCAAGCGATAACGGTCGTACCGCTGATCATGAAGCGGATGCCGTTCACCGCACTCGCTGACTGTACCGACTCCCCTGCCGCGTAACCAGCCATCGACATAACACCCGTGAATAGTATGCCTTGTGCAGAAAAAGCCAACTTGGTGATCCCACCGTTCATACCAAAGAATATCCCTTCTCGCCGGTAGCCGTGCTCTTGGGCATCCGCGTCAATCACTTCTGAGATGACTGGAAATGGCATGATCATCGAACCTGCTAGCCCAGGTGCCACCAGCAGCGTCCCCGCCAAGCCCATATAGAAATTATCTGCGATTGCCATGATCAGTAGACCGGGGATAAAGATAAACGCATCAGCAATCCATGCCTTGCGGTAGCCAATGCGCGGCACGATTGGACGCCAGATCAACAAACAGGGAATCGCCAGCAGGATTGCTAAACCAAGCAAGATAGCTTCAGCGTCCCCGGGTCCGAGCTGCATACCAAATACGTCCACCGGCCCCTGAATGCCAAGTGCATACTTGCGCCAGAACGGCAGCATCGCACCCAGTGCCAGCCAGATATACTCCTTCCCGATATTTGCACCCAAAAACCAGCGGAAGGGGATATTACCCAGCACGATCCGCAGCGAAGCCCCAAATCCGACCTGAACTTCCTGATCGTCAATCGGGGCTTCCTTTACCCCAATCATAGAGACCAAATATCCGAATGCGATCAACCCACCCATGACAGCTCCCATTGCCAAATAGCCAATTTCCTCGGCAATGATGGGAGCTAGGATATAGGAGAGCAGCAGTGCTATCGTAGCCAGGATCTCCCGCACAGTTGACAGATCGACACGGTCGCGGACCGTGGGTGCCACTTCCGGGAAGAGCGCGTTATAGGCGATGATCGTCAGGCTGTAGAGGGTATCGAAGATAAACAAAATCATGAAGAAATAAGCCGCCAGCGTCCAAGGACTCTGCGAGGGTGGTGTCCATAAAAAGAAGAAAGACAATCCCAGAGGTATCGCACCAAGGGCAACGTACGGCACCCGCCTCCCATAACGCGAGCGAGTACGGTCAGAGACCTGCCCCATCAGCGGGTCATTGACTGCATTCCACAAGCCATAGATCGTCCAGATCACTCCGGCTGTGGCAGCATTCAGCCCCATGACATCCACGTAGTAGAACTGGATGCGGTTGCCAAATACCTGATATGCAATTGTGTTAGCGAAATTTCCGAAAGAGTAAGAGATGTGCTTCAACGTTCGGTTCATCCTGTTGGCTCCTTTGGTCGTATACAACTCTTGATTATCAAGTATTGCTTCATCCGGGTTGGCACTTGTTAGCCGATCGATATGGATATATTCTCAGATAAAATCCTACTGATTACAAGAAATTCTGCCCTGCACCCCGGTAGGTGGGAACGATATCGATAATGTGATCGCCGCGCAGCAGATAGAGTTCGTTGAAACGCTCACACAGTTCACCAGCTTTAGCGTGCTGGAAGTAAACCGGGGCGCCAAGTTCGATGTCCGGACAATCATCCGGTATGATCAGCGGGGTCGAGACTTCACCAGCGCCCTCCAGCGGCAGGTAGCGAAGTCCAACTGGCAAAACTGGCAGGGGTGCTTTATCCCCTCCTGGGGGACCGGAAGCTACGTACCCTCCACCCTGACAGGCAATCATCTTTGGGGCTGGTTTGCGAACAACCTGCAGTGCAAAGTACGCCGCTGGTTCGAATTTGACTTCTGCGAAGTGGTGAAATAAAGCCGGTGCATAAAAGCCAGATCCGACCGTCACCTCAGTCACCGAAGGGTCTGCCAGAGTTGACAACAGGCTGCCGCTTCCGCCGCCGTTCACTGCCTTCAGCTTGAGGCCCGCTTCCTTAAGCGTGTGTACAACCGCTTGGCGCCGGGTAGATAATTCCGCAACCGAAGCCTGCTTGAGGCACCGCATTACCTTATTTTTTAGCACCTGGTTGGGAAGAGCGTCATTGACCCCAGCGATATGACCCTCATAGCCCATTAAGCAGTCAATTGTCACCCCTGGGAGACGGTTCGCTTCCCGGATGAGCTCAATTGCTTGCTCAGGCGTTCGGACCGGGCTGCGCCGCAGCCCAAGGTGCAGGCGTTCACCCAGTGGGTGGTACGCTAGATCGATCTCCAGGCAGGCGGAGAGCTGGATACCAGCCTCTTCCCCTGCTTTTGAAAGTACGGCCAGGTGTTCGAGGCAGTCTACCATCACGGCAACACGCGTTCCAGCTTGAGTCAGCTGGACTAAGGATGCCAAATCGCCTGGCTGAATTGTCGGATACGCAACGATGAAGTCATCATGCCCTGCACCTGCCAAAAATGCTGTCTCTTCAACTGTGTAGGTTAGAAATCCTTGGAAATACTTGCTCGAGTCAAGTATCTGTCTCATCAGCGGTTCACAGCGGATAGATTTTGACCCTAAGCGAATAGTTTTCCCGGTGCCCTGAACCTGGTTGATCACATAGGCGATATTGGCATTAAAAGCGTCCAGATCGACGAACGCCAGTGGTAATCGGCAACCCTTGAATATCCTTCTCCAATGATGGTAGCGTTCGTTGATGAATTTCACTTGACTCCTTATGGTCGGTGCACCCTCAATAGACTTAACACCATTTTCCCTAAAAAGGTTTCCCTGCGCTGAAATTGATTTTATAATCTGGAGCAAATCCGCTTATCCAGCCCGGAACCACTCCCGCGAGGTCATATGACACCCGACAAACAGCCCCACATCCTGATTCCTCTTCCCGATAATGATTTCGACCCGACCGAATCAGCTACACCCTGGAAAGTATTCACCGATCGCGGTTGGCGGGTCACGTTCGCTACCGAGCATGGCGTGATCGCAGCCGCTGACCCTCGTCTGCTGATGGGTGTGCTGCGCGGCCCTTTGGGGGCTGGGTCAAAAGGGTTAACAAATTACAAAGCGATGAGAACCAGCCCGGAATACCATCAGCCTATCAGGTACGCAGAGATAAATCCTGACCATTTCGATGCCGTTTCGCTGACCGGCGGGCACGCACCGGGTATGAAGCAGTATCTTGAGAGCGAGGTACTGCAAAGCAAGATGGTCGACTTCTGGTTATCACGCAAGGTTATCGGTGCCATCTGCCACGGTGTGCTGTTACTAGCGCGGGCGATCGACCCTACAACAGGCAAGAGCATCCTGTATGGTTCTAAAGTAACCGCACTGACGAAAGACCTGGAGATCTCCGGATATCTACTGACTTTCTGGCTGCTCGGACGGCGCTACCGCACCTACGAGTGCTACGTTGCCGATGAGGTGCGCGGTGTACTGGCTAGCCCCAAAGATTTCAAACATGGTAAGGCAATGTTTATCCCATACACTTACATCGACCATCGACTGATTACCTCCCGCTGGCCGCTCGACGCCATGCAATATTCAGAAGGGCTGGCCGCGCTTGTAGAACAGCACAATGCCCAAGGCTCTACTAGTTAATCCTGAATAAAAAACTTACCAAGTTGTTTCCACCCCATCGAATCCACCCACCTAGGTTATCTCACTACACTTACCCTTAAAAAACCCCTGGATACTTGACTAGATCAACTTAAATAGTGATGCCTTAATATACGCGCAGCGACTGCCCGCCACGGTCTCCACGGTGTAGCGATCTCATATAGTAATTCTGGGGAAGGGATCGAAGCAAGATTTTTAATTTCTTGAGCAGCCTTTGCGAGAGCAAGATCTCCTGATGGCCAAATATCTGGACGCAGCAGAGCCATCAACAGGTAGATATCCGCAGTCCAAGGACCAATCCCTTTGATAGCCATCAGGGCAGCACATGCCGAACTGTCATCCAATTCCCATAGTCTTTCCAGATTAAGGTCACCTTTCAAGATCGCTTCTGACAGCTCTCGACAATAGTGAGCCTTCTGCCAGCTGTACCCAATAATCTTCAATTCTCTATCGCTGATTTCTAGAAATCGTCCCGGAGTAAGCTGATCAACGGTATCATTCAACTTGTCGAATGCGGCTCTTGCTGATGCGAGCGATACCTGCTGTTCAAGGATGATATGGATTAATGTCGGGTAGCCAGGTTCACGTGCCCATTGGGGAGGATAACCGTAACGTTTTACGACAAGCGCCAAATCGGGATCGATCTTGCTGAGGTAGGAAATTCCTTCAAGCAAGGATGCCTCGTTAAGTGAGATCGGCAAGCTAGAACGATCCATCTATATTGGCAGCTACCCAAATAATTTCCAGTCTAAAAAACAAAACTGCGGTTAATATCACATAACCTTCCATTCTAAAGATTGGTTGTTTCCTGCACAACCATTCCAGTTTTCATCCAATGGCAACAGCCTCTTACATTCCCATTGCACAGCAATGCGAGGAAGACTAAGCCGTACACAATAATCTACAAGGACTTAATTCTGCCACCCTGCTCCCCCAATCGCATGCTCGATATTCTTAGCAATCTAACCCCCTTTTCCCACAACCGGTTTAATCGCCTATTTCCTATCCATTCTAGCCACAAGGGTACTATTGTCAACCTGTATATCGTCATGCAAGTCCAATTGGCGCCTATCTTCCGAGAAGTCTATTTTCTGTGGCAATCATCAGGTTGATTGAGATACAACGCGATCGTTGTTAGGATTTGCTCGCAATCTGGTCAAAGGTGTGCTTTCAGGTCAATGTCACTAAGCACGATATAGCTACGCCATAAGGTTTACTAGCATTCAAGATGAGCACCTTATCCATGTAAATACGATCTCCCAAACGCTAATTTACCTATTCCTAGGCAGCTAAGTCAATCTCAATTGTCCCAGATTGGGTGTAGCTCTTGATGATCTGAGGAACTGTCAGACCATCACTTGATGCGTACATCCTGCGGATACCGGAGAAGTCAACCGCATCAACGGTTAGAGCAGCCACCCTATCTAAGAATAAAAGCTCCTTGTCCAAGATCTGCTCATCCGTGAAATCGATCAGTCCCCAACCGTCCCACGGCAGTAGTTCTACCTTATTTAATGCAGCAATATCCCGGACCAAATTTCCGCGAATAAACCACGATCCGCGCATATCGAAGATGCCATATTTTCCAGGATCAGCACCAGCAGTTCTACAATCGAGCCATGCTTTTCCCCCGACGATGAACTGGTCTTTCGGTACATCTCCAGGGTCGAATCTGACCTTCAGCTCCTGGATTTGGAATTCATCCAGCTGGGCGTCTACCATGATCCAGCGGTCCTTTTCATCGTTCCAGTACTCGCAAATCCAGTGATCCTCATACCACCCGGGATTGAAATACCTGCCAAATCCACAGCGTGCCCGTGCCGGCCTGCCCTGGCTTTGGAGCATCGCAGCGAGTAGCACGGAAAACGTCCGGCAGTTGCCGATTAAGCGACGATCTAATGGCCTTCTATCAACAATCGGCCTATCATCGATCTCACCAAGTCTTGCGAGCATCTGTTCCACATGCCGAATGCCTGCCTCATCAGTTCTCGCTTCGGATAACTTCTCACCATAACGTTCAGCCCAAAATACATGTAGAAGCAAGCCTTGTATGATGCCGCAAAGCTGGGTAATATCTGCTGGTAGGTTATCGAGTAAACCCACGCAAGCTCCCGGATTGGTAATAATCCCATATTTTGAATAGTAAGCAAATTCATCATCGTTTGATATTGTCATACGCTAGCTACTCCTGGATACATAACCAGAGCGTTGTGAAATCAAATGGATTATAGTAAAGATCATAAATTCTTGCGAGACCAAGCGCGTCTGGTGGTACTCTTAACCCGTTGGCGGTACGCGTTAGTTAGCTTTGGTAAGTATGGGTTACTTTTGCTTTAGGGTGGTTGCCAGTAAATCAATATACATTCCAATATTTCACCTGAAGTCATATCAGGATGTCCATTTAGCTGCGGGATTATCCGCTACTCGTTTTGGTGAACTCGCTCAGTGGGGCAACTGATTTTCTCAATAGTATCTCAGAATGACCTGAAATGACATAATCAGGCAGTTCACCAACCACCGCGTATCCATGACGGCGGTATAACCTTAGCGCCCTGGTATTAAATGAAGAGACACAGATGAAAACATTTGGCGTTTCTCGTAGAACTCTCTCTTCCACAAAATCTAGCAGCTTACTCCCAATCCCTGCACCCCTCATCCCGGGCAAGACACAAACAGTCTGAATATAGCCAATGAACCCGCCTTGCATATTCAAGATTATGAACCCAACAATCTCTTCATTCGATAGAGCTAAGTAAACTTCCTTTGATGGAACAGACAGGGTTTCCACCGATGCTTCATAATCACGGCGTAAAGTAATCCAGGGCTCGGAATTTGCCATCAAGCGGGCGCAAATGTCAATTTCAACCGAGTTTTCTAAAGCTTTTATTATGATAGACCTGCTGTCTTTGGCGTTCACAAGATATCTGCCTATCCTAGAATTCAAAGCGATCATATAATAAATATTTTGCCGAAAAAATTGGCAATTCAGGCTGTCAACATCTCTTGCTGTATGAAGGTGCTCACCGTAAGCATAAGTTAAAGGAGGAAGTGGGTGCCATGCTAGCTTATTCTTCTTGAACTTCATCCATTTTTATACATCCGGAGAGCAAGGATAAATGTCCACAGAAATCTGATGAGGATAGAGACCCTTTCAACCAGTCCCATGATCGGACCCTCATAATTCACAGCAAAGAAACTTGCTGAAAGAACCGCTGCACCATTCGCCTGAAATGAATATATCCCAATTCCTGGAAATATTTTTGCGTGATTAAACCTGATACCTATCAACAGCACGGACAGGGTCGTAAGCAAGGATATGATAGCCCTGACGATTTTGTGCATCTCGCCAGGAAAAGAATCGGGAGATCCACAAGTGCCTTGTGGGATAAACGTCGCTGTAATCACAGTCAAGAAGCCCATCGCAATATTCAGAGCGAAACCAACATACATCGATTGATTCCCAATCATGATCGGACACATCTCCCCTGATAACCCTGCCTGTAAACACATGCATACGATTTCCGCCTTTCGGGTATTGAGAGCGCTAGTATTTGCCGATCAACGGTTCAATTTCAATTTGGTATCTAGTTTCCTCCCTAACTTCACGTAACGCACCTTGATCGTTTGTTTCACCCTGCTCGAGTTCTCCTGCTGGTAAAGCCCAAATTCGGGTGTCTTCTCGCGGACTAGCAAGATTTCATCTTTTTCATTGGTGACTACAATCGAACTGCTCTTTGTCGTCACCCGCGCTGATCAACAATCCATTTCCCAAATGGAGCCTGAATAGATTCCTGGGATTGCTCAGGCAGTCCAAAAACTCGAGTGCTGCATGAATTAATGAGCATCCACGGGGCAGAATGTGACGATGAACCATGATCAGATATTCCGTCAGCAATTATCATACATCCTGATTATTTCGCCAGTGCCTCTACCCTCAACACTTTTTACGTAGCCATTGATGACTTTACGCATTGGAATGGGATTATGACCGGGGAAGTATGGCGCATATTTCTCAACCGCGTCCTCAACCAGACCCGATGACACAACATTAATCCTGAGCCCATCCCTCAATTCTAAGGCTGCTGCTTTGACAAAGCTGTGAATGCCGCCATTAACCATTGCAGGGCTGGTCGTAAAAACCACCGGATGATCAGCGAGTATTCCCGTCGTAAGTGTAAAGGATCCACGCGGATTGATATATTCCTGTCCAATCCGTACCAGATTTACTTGGCCCATGAGCTTACTTCGCAATCCAACATAGAAATCGGCTTCTGTCATCGAATCGAGAGCAGCCCACTTGGCTTCACCAGCAATGCAGATTACTGCGTCGAGATTTCCCACGGATTCATACATCGTGTTTATAGATTTACAATCGGTAATATCAACCGATACTTCTCCTGAACTCCTACCAGCGATAACAACTTCGTGCTTCTCGGCAAAATGATCGCGTACCTTTTTGCCGATAGTGCCAGTTCCACCGATAATGATGATTTTCATTCACCCTCCACAAAGAACTGTTAAAAAAATTGATATACCGTTGTATTGTAATACTTCTAGCTGCCAGCATTCAAAAGGCGCAACCAGGTGCGAGGAACAGATACGCTCACTAGAACTACATAACCTCTACGACCCAATTGGTTTTTTTTACTCGCGGATTAACCTTTTTCGTAATCGAAAGAGATGATCTTTTCCGGTGTAATGCGAATAATTACACAATCCCACTTATCCGCAATCCTCCGCGCATACGTCTCAGCCTGCTCCCGGGATAACCTTCTTTCGAAAATACTTATACGCTTCGTGATGACATCCTCATAATCTAAAGCCGCAATGCCATAGATCAAAGCTCCTTTAAAGGGCACATCAGTTGTGTCAATCAGTACACTTACATGCTTATTACGTTTGATGTTCATAATTTTCCGGCTGCGAACTTGTGATGCCATGAGGAATTGGCCAGCATCATACTTGAAGAAAATCGGCGCAATATGTATTGTGCCGTCCTCATTCAATGTTCCAAGCCGTGCAAATTCTGCGTCAGCAAAAAACGCTACCAGCTCATCTTCAGTCATGGCAGGTAGTTGAGGATAATCAACTTTATCCACCCAATCTCCGATCATTTGAAACCATCCTTTTACAGGTCACTTCGTTTAGCCAGATAAACAGAGCGCGTTAGGATGAATGCATGCCTTCTCATTAGATAAAAATCTAATTAAAAACACATGATAACGAAGGCTGTATACTGTTGATCACATTCTCGCGCATATCCACCCGTTTGTCCAATATTCCCGAATCTTGAAAGAAGCTCATCCAAAATATCATAGGCAACCTGACATCTTCGATCGGTTTTGATAGCATACCTTGAAGTTTGAAAATTGAATATCAGGAAAACCAGCGGCTGGCTCCTAGCATTGCTAGGAGTACGAGGTAGAGGTTCCTCCCCGCGAGGGGAGCGCTAACTAACTTGCTTGCATAGTAGTATTGAATTAGGTGAGCAGCAAGAAAGGAAAATCGATTTGATCATCGGATGCCTCTGAGGTCTGGTCACAGACCTCGTTTTTCTCTTCCAAATAAGTAGCATAAGCTCAAAACCACCCAGCAATCGGTGGGCCAAAGACGCTACAGTGATCAGACCTAAACATGGTCTGTATATTTGTGGAAGGGATGCCATGCAGAATTACATTGTACGGGCACGCCCAGCGTGCCCGTTTCCATTAGTTAGATCTTCCAAGGTTGTACGATGACGTTAAACAAGCTGGATATAAAGACTACAACATATCACCGATACCATATCGAAACCGCCCCCACTCCAGAGATCGCCGCTTGGCCAAACCGGTTTATTGTCAAAGTATCCAAAATTGGACTAGCCAAGCTACTTTTAAGTGAGATTATCTCCCAAAAAGGGGATATCAAAGCCATAACGAGCCGACCTTGTATGTATGGGACATTTTCGGGTCCGGTTGGCGGTTTTGCGCCGTGCCCCGAACACTGCGTTGGCTGCCTGCGATGCACCATTCAACATCCCGAGATGGTCCAGATCCTACCCAATCCAGCCCGCCAGGCTTTGGGTGATTCATACTTCCAATTCCAGCAAATCAATACCATCGCTTACGAAGCGGAAACAGGAAACATTCCAGTAAAAGGCGCTGGCTTCCGGGGAAAGTTTAGCGGAGAAGGTTGGGACGCTATGTGGACTGATATGTCGGAGATCGTGCGGCCAACACGCGATGGCATCCATGGCAGAGAATTCATTTCTACAGTAGTCGATCTGGGAGAAAAGCCAGCTTACCTGGTCTTCGATCCGCAGGGGAAGCCATTAAAAGCTGATACACGATTTCTTACCATCCCACTGCCGTTTATATTTGATATCCCACCCGATTCTGTGCTGTCTCCACGATTGATTGACATCCTTGTAAAGAGTGCAGCTGAAATAGAAACATTAGCAGTCATACCGGTATCCCTGATTGCAAACCGTGCAGCAGTAGACAGAAGCGTAGTCCCACTGGTCAAAACCAACGAAGCAAAACTGGTTGCCAATTTGCCTGAGATTCCCAAAATGATAGAAATAGACGGGCACCAAGCAACCATCGATGCACTCGAGATAACGATAACGAGCCTCAAAAGTGCCTGCCCAGATTCCATCCTGGTCCTACGAACACCTTTCATGGATGGCGACATGCTGATGTCGAGCTATAAACTAGGTTTGAGAGTTTTCCACCTGGTCGCTAACCTGCACGGCCGTGACAGTGATGGTCATTTTGTCAGTGAATTAATCCGCCGAGCTCATACGTCATTCGTAGATGCAGGTGTGCGGGATGAAATTTCGCTAATTGGTTCTGGGGGGATCACGGCCGCGGAGCACATTCCAAAAGCAATCATTTGCGGTTTAGACGCCGTAGCGCTTGATACTCCGCTCTTAGCTGCACTTCAAGCCCAATTTATCGGGGAATGTGCAGGCCGGACTACCTGCCAGATCACGCTACCGAATGAACTAAGCATATATTGGGGTGTTCAGCGACTAAAAAACCTATCGGCTGCCTGGCACGATCAATTACTTGAAATCCTCGGTGCAATGGGATTGCGTGAAGTCTGCCGTATGCGCGGTGAAGTCGGGCGCGCCATGTTTCATATCGAGTTAGAACGAGAAGCTTTTGCGGAGATTGAAGGTTATGAAACCGGATAACCAAACCCATCTGCCAGCCATCGAGAAGCATAAAACCCACTTGCGAGAAGGATTCGAATACTGGTCGACGATGAAGAGTGGCATCCCACCTGCGCTGGGAGATTATCGTTGGCCAGCTGAATTAATCCTAGCGACCTGGTACCAAGCCTTACACGGTCGCCCGCCTGAGAATGGTGTCGAGTATCGAATCGGAAATTCTGGTGGCGGCTTTGATCGTTTAGATTTTAAATTTCTAACCGAAGAAACTGCACTAACTGGGGCAACCGATTTAGATCTCTCCATACCGCTCAACCGCCGCACTTATGACCATGAGATCGAAATTCCAGTTCCTTGGTACGGGGCTGGGATGTCATTTGGTTCTATCAGCGAGCAGGTCATGATGGGGCGCGCTCTCGCCGCTAAGCAATGGCGGACTTTTACTTGCACAGGCGAGGGCGGTTACCCAGATTCGCTGGTTCCGCTTAAAGAGAATATCATCACCCAGATAGCTACTGGCATGTTCGGTGTACGCGAAGAAACCATTCAAAACGCACGAATCGTCGAATTTAAATACGCCCAAGGAGCTAAACCCGGATTGGGCGGTCACTTGCTGGGTGACAAAACAACCGTAACCGTTGCCAAAATGTGTGAAAGCGTACCCTGGGTCAGCTTGTTTTCACCATTCCCATTCCACTCGGTTTACTCGGTCGAAGACCATCGTAAGCATATTGATTGGGTGAAGACGGTCAATCCAAACGCGCTTGTGTCTGTTAAAGTCTCAACGCCGATTGATGTTGACATGGTAGCCGTCGGCAGCTATTTCGCCGGAGCCCATATCATCCATCTCGATGGGTCATACGGAGGCACCGGTGCGGCCCCAGAAATCGCAAAGAAAAATATCGCGATGCCGATCGAATTTGCTATTCCAAAAGTCCACAAGTACCTTGTCAAGGAAGGCATTCGCGATGAAATCGTTCTGATGGCGTCTGGTGGTATCCGGACAGCGTACGATATCGCAAAAGCTATCGCGCTGGGAGCCGATGGCTGTATCTTAGGGACAGCGGAGCTTGTAGCGCTTAGCTGCACTCGCTGTTCCAACTGTGAACGAGGTCGCGGCTGTCCCTTTGGGCTGACAACTACAGATCCGGAGCTATCACTCCTTATTGAACCAAACGATGCCGCCAAGAGAATCTCCAACCTTTATGAATCGTACGCTTGGCAGCTCCGTGGCATCCTGCACCGGCTTGGATTAATGGATATCCGTTCATGACGTGGTCGGACAGACTTGTTATTTTTCCAGCGCTAGCCAATTTTACTGTTTCTCTATTTTCATTCGATCTACGAATAATCAAACTTGAAGGATGAGAACAACAAGATGATCGAAGAAATCACCAATTCTCGCAAACAACTCCATCGCAATATTGGAGTAAAACATTCAGATCGGAAAGAAGCTGCCGAAGGTGGATGCGGAGTGATCGGCATCGCCTGCTCGGAGCAGATCGCTGGTCAGCACTTGCTACAATCGCTGATCCAGATGCGTAACCGTGGTAATGGAAAGGGCGGTGGTGTCGCAGCAGTCGGATTGGTTGCGGATGAGTTTGGTGTCTCCCAGGAGGTACTGGAAAAAGATTATCTATTGTCGGTTGCTTACCTTGATCCACGGATTCGTGCTGAGGTTGAACGCAATTCGATTACACCTACCTTTTCTATCGACCATCTCCGTGAACATCCTACAAATCCAAATCACCCCAAGTTGAATCACTTGGAAATCAACCCGCCCCAGGTAGTTGAGTATTTTGTGCGAGTCCGAGCTGAAATCAGCCAGGCTTTCCGGCAAGAACATGGGCTGAGCCACGCGAGTCAACGCCAGGTTGAAGACGAAATTGTTTATCAAAATACGTTTCGCCTAAATGCCGCATACTATGCATCTACCGGTGAGACACGGGCTTTCGTGCTCTCGCACGGAAAAAACCTCCTGGTTCTCAAAATGGTGGGGTTTGGGGATGATGTCGTGCGATACTATCAGCTTGAAGATATACATGCTCACATTTGGATCGGGCACCATCGCTACCCTACCAAAGGCAGAGTCTGGCATCCAGGTGGAGCACATCCATTCAACAGAATGAATGAAGCCTTGGTTCATAATGGTGATTTTGCCAACTATGCTTCAGTCAGCGAATACCTTGCACAGCGCAATATCTATCCCCACTTTTTAACCGATACAGAAGTATCTGTGCAAATGTTCGATTTGCTATACCGGCTATACAACTACCCGATAGAATATGTGATCGAGGCACTCGCTCCGACCACCGAACGTGATTTCATCCAGCTTCCACAAAGTAAACAAAAAATCTACAAGATGTTGCAGGCTAGCCATATCCATGGATCCCCAGATGGTCCTTGGTTTTTCCTAATCGCGCAATCTGCACCTGGGGGCTTGGGCAATAAATCATTCAACTTGATCGGAATTACAGACACTTCAATGCTGCGCCCTCAGGTGTTTGCCCTGCAGCAAGCTGCAGCCGATGGTCCTGCAATCGGTCTTGCTGCTTCGGAGAAACAGGGTATCGATGCTGCACTTGAATCCCTGTCTTCTATCGATGCACGCTTCTGGTCACGGGCAGATAACTACTGGAACGCACGCGGCGGCAGCCATACCGACGGCGGCGCTTTTATTTTCTCTGTAAACCCCAAAGAACATGGCGGAACTCTGGTTTGTACGGATAAATTCGGATGCCCGGTTACAGTGGATACTTCGAACAAACCTTTCAACAGCCAGCAAACTCCCAGCAAGCCGGTAAAACTGACTAAACTCCCCGAGCTCCCAGTAAACATGTTATACCAATGGATGATTAAAAACCTTGCCCATTGGGACTACAATGATCTCCAGAGTCATCTACGAGCACTACCAGAGATTGATCCCACGGTTGCAATTGATCTCCTAACGTTACTCATAGACCGTTGTTACCAAACGGGTTCACTTCGGCGGAGTTCCCTGCTGTCTTTGTATGACGAGACCCTGAACAAGGTGTTTACGCGCCTTGCATCTTCTACCAGCCCGGTATATCGCTTTCTCAATCCGACTCACCCCATATTTCCTGGCATTGCTCCTGAAAGGATAAGTCAAATAACCCTGATTATCGATGCTATTGGGTATCCGATCGAAGGACATAGATCATTGTCCCGAGTGCT
Source organism: Anaerolineales bacterium (assembly GCA_041551115.1). GTDB lineage: Bacteria > Chloroflexota > Anaerolineae > Anaerolineales > UBA4823 > DAOVXM01. Next base: position 5,024 of record JBFENN010000053.1, on the reverse strand, counting down.
GGTAGAAATGTACGAACGAGGCTTTCGCACATTCATAATCGCAAACACACGTGGTCACCGCTTCATCGGCAGTGGGTTTGGTCCAAGCACAGCAGATGTTCGCATCGATGTCTACGGCTCAGCAGGTGATTACCTGGCTTCTGGTATGGATGGGATCGAACTAAACCTCCATGGTAGTGCACAGGATCAGCTCGGTCAAATTATGAAATCTGGGAAACTTATCATCCACGGTGATGTGGGGCAAACTTTTGGTTATGCCGCAAAGGGCGGTGAGGTATATATACGCGGAAATGCCGCTGGGCGACCGCTGATTAATGCAGTCGGACGGCCGAAAGTGGTGATCAATGGCACCTGCCTGGATTATCTAGCTGAATCTTTCATGGCAGGTGATCCACTCAATGGGGGCGGTTTTATAATCCTAAACAGCATCCAGGTTACAGATCAAGGTGAGATACGTGAATTGGAAACTCCATATCCTGGCGGCAACTTGTTCTCTCTGGCTTCGGGAGGCGCAATCTACATACGTGATCCCTACCACAAGATAGGCAATGACCAGCTTAATGGTGGCGAATTTGCCCCATTTAACCCCGCAGACTGGCAGGCGATCCGGTCATATCTCGAAGAAAATGAGCTGTTATTTGATATCCCCATCAATGTGTTGTTAGATAATTAGCCACCAGCACAGGTATACAGGAAAATTCAACCCAAGGCTAACCGGGCGCTTCAGGCCGAGGAAGCTTGGGTTCGTTAGTATGTCCAAATAAATTCCTACTGAAATGCATAAGTAGTGTCAATGCAAAGTAGACATTTCCTGCTCATTAGGGATCGATCGATTACTGACTTCCAATTCTCCAGGCACCAAGGGTAGTTCTCTACGCTCACTTCTTGGACACTTATACGCTGATTGACCTGGTAATTGATCCGAATGAAGGCCTGTGAATGTTATCCATATCCATGCATGCACTAGCCGCTGCTCTCACACATATCCTGCTAACACAACAACATTTTCAAGAAATCTGGGTTGTTCTGATCTTCAAAACGTCTGCTAGAACGTAGTAACAATTGCCCATTACTTTGGATAAGCAGATGGATTATCGCCACCTTCTGAAGCATACGGTTGGTGCAGCGCTAGAGGTTCGCGTGTTCCTTTGCGCATACGCAGATTGAGGAACTCTACAAAGACCGAGAAACCCATCGCGAAGTAGATGTAGCCTTTGGGGATATGCTGGTGCAGCGCTTCAACAATCAAGGTGAAGCCAATCAACAACAGGAATGAAAGCGCCAGCATCTTGATCGTGGGATGCCGCTCTACAAAATCACCGATCGGGTTGACGGAGATGATCATAACAATTGCTGCTACGACAACTGCGGCAACCATAATCTCGATCTGGTTGACCATCCCGACGGCTGTTATTACCGAATCCAGCGAGAATACAACATCTAGCAGCAGCACCTGGAGTATCACACCCATAAAAGTGGCTTTCACCGCGGCGGAGGCGTGCCCTTCCTCGCCTTCGAGTTTTTCATGGATCTCGTACGTGGCCTTGCCCACCAGGAAGAGACCACCCAACATGAGGATGATGTCACGCCCGGTGATATCAATATTGAATACCGAGAAAAGGGGATCCTCCAATCCGATGATCCATGATAGTGATAACAGCAGCAAAATGCGCGAGAGGACTGCTAAAGCCAAACCGGTACGACGAGCCTTTCCCTGCTGACCCTCGGGTAATTTTCCTGCCAGTATGGAAATAAAGATGACGTTATCGACACCGAGCACAAGCTCCAGCGCGACCAAGGTTACGAATGCAATCCAAATTTGGGGGTCAGTGATCCATTCCATGTTCTCTCCAATCTATGTCCAGCGGATATTCGTTGTTTTAAGCTAATTCAGGCTGAATTTTTGGCTATGTGAACTGCGCTTATTCTAACTCGAATTCTCAATAACCCTCCTAATTTGTAAGATTTCTAGTTATTTAACCAAACTAGACCTCATCACCTTTCATTATCCCTAAATAATCTTAAACGATCCCCCAGGATTAACCAGGTGACATGCCGATTGTGGAGAAATGCCCAGGGGAAGATACACCACCCTATTGACGAAAGTGGATATTCCTTATATTATATCGTCAAACGACATATCTTCTGACGACATATACGAAGTGGGTCGATTTATGGATATTCAGTCTCAGCTACCCATAACTGAAGCGAAATTCTATTACTTGCTAAGCCTTCCCAAATCAACGATTTGGGATGGGGAATACTGCAGGCTGAAACCGCCCGATTGGTAAGAATGGTAGCGGTCTCGGAATTGCTGCCTATCGGAGCAGACCATTGTCTCTGATAATTAGTGGGCTAACTTGGCTATACCAGCTGCTGCTCTGCACCTATCCAGAGGGCTTCCGAGACGAATTCCGACGAGAAATGCAAGCAGCCTTGGACAACCACATCATCGGTCATGGCGAAGAGCCGCGAAGTTAATTACTTCGTTCAATTATCTTCGAACTGCGCACGTAACCAGTGGGAACTACACAGGAATACTGAAAAATTAATCTATGACAAACCCTAGGAGGTTATTATGGGTGAGACGACTGGACCACAGTGGGTGGCAGAGGAGGAAAAGCCATCATTAGAATACAGCCGGCAGACAGATACGTGGATGGGTGCATTGCTAGCTGGATTACCCCACATCATCCTTACCATACTGCTTGTCGCGGTCACGTTTGTAGCCCAAATCCGGGTTGAAGAATCGAAACAAAGGGTTCTTGATATTACAACACTCATATTTGTGTGGTCGCTGGTAGGTCTGCTCGTTATCGGATTTTTCATTGCCTGGAGGACTAGGTGGCCGCGCTGGGGGGCTAGCTACTATTTTTATGCTTTCATATTGGCTGCAGCCCCACTGCTGTTGCTAACACAAAACCGCGGCATTGATCGCTACCTGATTCTTTTCTACCTATTGGTGCTGGTGGTATGGATATACATCGTCACACGCCGTGATGCTTTAAAAGGATTGTTGATGATCACCCCAATAGCAATCCTATCCTGGTACCCGTTGCTCGAATTCATCCCCAACCAGTTCCGTAACCCTATCCAGGTGTTTATGCTGCTAATAACTGCACTAACCGCGGTTGTGATCGCCCGTTTTGGAAGCTGGCGGATTGGAATCTGGACCATCATCGCCGCCAGCGTCCTGGTGGGAATACCGATTGCCTACTACCGAACGTTCCACCACAACATCCCCACCGAATACGCTGACCCGTCCACAATTATCACGTTCGCTGGACGATATTCAGAAGCGCTGTTCTGGAGCGCGATTCTGGTAATAGCACCGCTGCTCCTATGGTTTTTTGGGGAACTCGGCAAACGAAGTGGGTATTCTGGTGCTATTGGATTTCAAATGCTTTTCGCCGGGCTGCTGTTGAACTTTGCGGTAAATACGGTGGCGGGAAGCTGGTACGCAATGGGTCTGTATACTACCAACCACCTGTTAAATGGGTTGTTCGGCGGATTGATTCTCGTTGGTGCATTTCTGTACCTCGGCGGCTTGGTTACACTGATAAAAGGAGCGAAGCATGCTGGAGTGATTACCGAGAATAAAACTGTTGTTCTTCTCATATTTGCTGCAATCGGTTTACCGCTGATGTTTATGTTCCCAATGTTCGGGTCTCGCCGCTACCAAGGGACTGATCTGCCATTTGGACTGTTCTACGAGAACGATATCCCAAATGTGTTGTACTATGGTCTAAGCGCGTTATGGCTGTTGATGAGCGCCTGGTTGATTACCAGTTTGAAGGTATCGCCCCGTCATACATTCAATCAGTCCGATTCACCAATTGTAAAACCAAGCAACCCACCCTGAGATGGCTGTTTGGTTTTGCATTTTTTTGGGGTAGATTCTCCAATTCATTTGCTGTTCTATCCGATCTTATCAGCGTAGTTGCGATACTAACGATTCTGCCGGCCTATGTGCAAATATCATCTGCAATTCTCATCACAGGTCCTCTGGTTAGTCTGACCTCAAATCAGCATTGGTGAACATCTTCCAAGTGGGGATTCAATGTCTAGATAAGCAACCTTCAACATCATCTATCTTCATAACCCACTGCTGCACCCGTATATCATTTACCCACTTTGTCATATGCCAGTCTATGTAAATTAGATTGTCCTGTGGATTATTCACCTCGATCGAGCTCTTGACTGTTCACAGAGACCAGCTGCAGTCCTAGGTCACGCAAGCTGGCAATAAGACCGTAAAACGCCGCTTGATCCTGCACAGTTCCACACAGCAAAGTCTCACCTGACTCCAAAGCGTGGACCTGCATCCCGCTGAACCATTGCCCCCATTCCTCTTTTAATACACCTTTGACCTTCACCTCAACAACCGGCATAGAGCCACCTTTACTGAAATTCCCATCCAGGCAGGTGATTTGGGATGGGCCCACCTGCCTGGATAAGTCGCTGATATCAGCGTGCTTCTGCCTTGCCAAATAGCTTCTTTTTATCAAACCAGGGTTTAAGGAGCAAGTAAGCGCCTAAGATGATGAAGAACAAGGCACTTTCCAGAGCAAACCAGCCCAGCAGCTGGGCAATGCCGCCGAGCAGGGATACAATTCCCAGAAAAGTAGTGAAACCGCTCATCTTCATCTGGTTGAAGTAGCGTGCTGCATTCAATCCGAGCATGATCAACCCAACGCCAATCGACCAAAGCGCTTTGTTGATCACATTCCCGGGGATCAGGATAAATCCACCTAACATCAATAGGAACAATCCCCAACCGATCGTTTCAAAACGCTTGTTGAGTGCTTCCTTCTGTGGATCGATTTCAATTGCTGGTTGGTCGGCCACCTGATCAGGCTTCTTTCCGAAAAAAGATGCGATCAACAAACCTATGCCGACGACAGCCAGGATCGCTACCGGGACCCAGGGCATGTTCCGATCACCAACAGTAAACATAAGATCCTCTGCGGGGAGCCTCAGATTTGCGATTGTCAGAAAACCCGCGATTAGCAAGCAGATGATCC